>NZ_JBQCJW010000008.1:0-164359 GCF_051967575.1 Solibacillus silvestris | reverse complement strand
AAAAGCTGAAATCTATTGTTTGCTTCATTTAAGAAGCTTGTTTCATTAACGTTGCTTGTTCAGTTTTCAAGGTTCATAGCGTTGTCCAAGTGACAACTTTTATATCTTATCACCATTCGATATGCTTTGTCAACACTTTTACCGAAAAGTTTTTTGTAGTGAAGCACTTATTCGTGCGACAACTTTTAAAATTATAATACATCCTCTTAATAAAGTCAACTATTTTTAAACATGTTACTGTTTTAAATTGTTATCTCGTAAGGACTCTTAATATAATATCATCTATAATTAACAACGTCAACAGTTTATTTCAAAAATATCTCCGCTGAAAATTACCCATATTATAAAAACATTAAAAGAGAGCTGCATCATCATAATATGAATAACAGCTCCCTAGAAAATATTCAAACTAATAGTCCTTTGTAATAACACGTGAAATATAGAAGCTTCTTTTTGTTGAAAGATCAATTATCTCTTCTGTTCGTGTCAATTTTATAAAAGGACGTGTAGGTGAGTACTTATTAATAAACATTACTTCGCCTAACTCTAAATTCGATAGTTCAATTTTCGTGCCAATCGGTAAATCCGCTACAATATCAACTAAAGCTTGAACTACTTTAATATCGAATTTGCCAAACTCCTCTTCCTTGATCATTTCGATTACTTTAAAAGGCGATTGCTTAGAACGGTATAAGCGCTCACTTGTCATCGCATGGAAAACATCTGCTACTGCAATGATTTGAGCGAAATTCGAAATGGATCCAATACGATCGCCTTTTGGATAGCCGCTTCCGTCCAATCGCTCATGATGCTGATAAATGGCAACCTTCATAATATCTTTAATGGCAGGAACATTTTTGATTAACATATAGCTATAGTAAGGATGTTTGCGCACTTCCATAAACTCTGCTTCTGTTAATGCATTTTTCTTTTCGCGAATGCGTGTCGGGATGCGTGACATGCCACTATCCGCTAATGTACCTGCAATCGCTAATTGAATAGTATCACCACGTTCAAAGCCTAATTTTTTTGCCATTACCGCGGCGATTAATCCTGTTGCGATGCAGTGATGGTATAAATAATCTTTTGGATTGGAATAGCTGTTTAAATCAAATATATACGAACGATCCTCTAAAACCTTCTCCATTAACGGAATAATCATCCCGCGGACTTTTGTAAGGTCAATTTTCCCGCCGGCTTCCCAATTCACAAATTCCTTTTTCAATTGTGCGATGGCATCATTATAATATTTTTCAAAACCTGTATATTTAGGCAACAAAATCGGCGATGCAGGAGTTTCAGCATTTTCTTCATTTGTTTTTAATTCTTCCATTTCAACATCGTTGTATACTAATATTGTTTTTAAATTAAATAATTCAAATACGCGCAGATGCTCAGGCTTTACTTTTGTATTTTTGTAAATAATCGGATATTGTGTATTGGCATATATATCTTCTGCGATTATCTTGCCTAATCGCAATTCCTCGACTCTCATAAATATTGCTTCCAACTTCACAACCCCTTACACTCATTATTTCATACTTTTTTTAATAAGTTATTAGTGTATATAAATATAAAATTCAATTTTTCAACTTTGATCATACACAATTTATTATAACGAATGGAAAATAAATTACAAACAAAAAAAGTAATCTAGATAGTAAAAACTGTCTAGATTACTTTTAAAATTTTACTCTTCTGCAGCGGAACTTGACTCTTCTTCAGAATCGGACTCTATATCTTCCTCGTCTGGAGCATCATCATCTTTCTTCACACGAGCTACTGTCGCTACTAATTCATCTTCGGCAAGTCGTATTAAACGAACGCCTTGTGTGCTACGGCCGATTATAGAAATATCATTCACATCCATGCGAATTAACATACCGTTAATTGTGATCAACATAATGTCTTCTGTGCCATCCACCGCTTTTACTGCACACATTTTACCGTTCTTATCTGTAATTTGCATCGTTTTCAGACCAAGACCGCCGCGGCTTTGCAGACGGTATTCTGATTCAGGTGTGCGTTTGCCGTAACCTTTTTCTGTAACGACTAAAATTTCCTGACCCGGTTCGATAATTTCCATTCCTACTACATAATCGCTTTCGCGCAGTTTAATACCGCGCACACCGGCTGCGGAACGTCCCATTGAACGAATATCTTCTTCTTTGAAACGAACGAGCATCCCTTCACGTGTTCCAATAATAATTTCCTTCGTCCCATCTGTTAAATGCACCGAAATTAAATCATCGTCTTCACGTAATGTGATCGCAATCAAACCATTTGTACGAATGTTTGCAAACTGATCAACAGGGGTACGTTTCGTTACACCTGTTTTTGTTGTGAAAATGAAGTATGCATCTTCTTTGAATTCAGAAACCCGGATCATCGCTGTTACATGCTCGCCTTTATCGATATTTAATAGGTTCACGATCGGCAAACCCTTTGCTTGGCGGCCGAATTCAGGGATTTCGTACCCTTTCGCGCGGAATACTTTACCTTTTGATGTGAAGAAAAGGATTGTATCATGTGTTGACGTGAATAATAAATGCTCTACGAAGTCATCCTCATTTGTTCCCATACCTTGCACACCGCGGCCTCCGCGCTTTTGCGAGCGATATGTGTTCGCAGCTAAACGTTTAATATAGCCATTATGCGTTAATGTAAGAACTGAGTTTTCGCGAGGAATCAAATCTTCATCTTCAATCATTTCCAGACCGCCAGCTGTAATTTCTGTACGGCGTGTATCATTGAAGCGCTCTTTAATTTCTGTCATTTCATTACGGATAATTTCAATGACCTTTGCCTCATCTGCCAAAATCGCTTTCAATTCTTCGATAAGTCGCAGCAGCTCTTGATACTCGGCTTCAATTTTTTCGCGCTCCAATCCACTTAAACGAACAAGGCGCATATCTAAAATTGCCTGTGCTTGGCGTTCGGATAAATTAAAGCGCTCCATTAATTGGGGTCTTGCTTCTTCTCCGCTGCGAGACGCTCGGATAATAGAAATAATTTCATCAATATGATCAAGCGCTATACGTAAACCTTCTAAAATATGTGCACGTTCCTCAGCTTTTCGAAGTTCGAATGCAGTACGACGTTTAATAACTACTTTCTGATGTTCTAAGTAATGATATAGCACTTCTTTTAGACCTAAAACTTTCGGCTGTCCATCCACTAACGCTAGCATATTTACACCAAAGCTTGATTGCATCGCTGTTTGCTTAAATAAGTTGTTCAGCACGACGTTTGCATTTGCGTCACGTCGCACTTCTATAACGATACGCATACCATTGCGGTCCGATTCATCGCGTAAGTGTGTAATGCCATCAATTTTTTTGTCGCGCACCAATTCAGCAATTTTCTCGATTAATTTTGCTTTATTTACTTGGTAAGGTAATTCATGCACCAAAATCGTTTCTTTGCCGTTTGAAGCTTGCTCAATTTCTACTTTTGCGCGGATTGTTAAGGAACCTCGCCCTGTTTCATATGCGCGGCGAATACCTGAGCGGCCTAGAATAATTCCCCCTGTCGGGAAGTCCGGTCCAGGAATGATTTCCATTAGCTCTTCTGTCGTGATGCTTGGATTATCCGCTACTGCCAATACTCCATCAATCGTTTCACCGAGCTGATGCGGCGGAATATTTGTCGCCATACCTACCGCGATTCCTGATGCACCGTTCACTAAAAGGTTCGGATAGCGTGCCGGCAAAACTTTCGGCTCGTTTTCGCTGCCATCATAGTTTGGCTCATAATCAATCGTGTCTTTGTTAATATCACGCAACATTTCCATTGCGATTTTTGACATGCGCGATTCGGTATAACGCATTGCTGCGGCGCCATCGCCATCAATCGATCCAAAGTTGCCGTGCCCATCAACAAGCATGTAGCGATAGCTGAAATCCTGCGCCATACGCACCATTGCTTCATAAATGGAAGAGTCACCGTGCGGGTGGTATTTACCCATTACATCACCGACAATACGCGCACTCTTTTTATATGGTTTATCCGAAGTATTCCCAAGCTCCTGCATGCCATATAAAATACGGCGATGTACAGGTTTCAGCCCATCTCGCACGTCTGGCAAAGCACGCGATACGATAACGCTCATCGCATAACTTAAGAAAGATGATTTAATTTCGGTTGTAATATTTTTTGACTCTATATGTCCATGTTGAATGTCAGACAAAATAAGAACCTCCTTCCAATTGCACTAATTAAACATCCAAGTCCTGCACGTATACTGCGTTTTCTTCGATAAAGTCACGACGCGGACCTACTTCATCCCCCATTAATGCATCGAAAATTCTATCGGCTTCAATTGCATCATCCAATTCCACGCGGATTAACGTACGGTGCTCTGGATCCATTGTTGTATCCCATAATTGTGCTGCGTTCATTTCCCCTAAGCCTTTATAACGCTGTACGTTTGGCTTCGGCAATTTTGGCAGACGTTCCAATATTTCCTCTAATTCCTGGTCCGAGTAGCAATACTCCAAATGTTTGCCTTGTTTCACTTGATATAGTGGGGGCTTTGCCGCATATACATAACCAGCCTCGATCAATGGACGCATGAAACGGAAGAAGAATGTCAATAATAATACGCGAATATGCGCACCATCGACATCGGCATCCGTCATGATAATAATTTTATGATAGCGGGCTTTTTCCAAATTGAACTCTTCTCCAATACCCGTACCGAAAGCAGTAATCATCGCACGGATTTCGGCATTCGATAAAATGCGGTCCAAACGCGCTTTTTCCACATTCAAAATTTTACCGCGCAAAGGCAAAATGGCTTGGAAATGGCGGTCACGGCCTGATTTTGCCGATCCGCCGGCAGAGTCGCCCTCAACGATGTAAATTTCCGATTCAGCAGGATTCGTTGATGAACAATCCGCTAATTTACCAGGCAGGCTTGAAACTTCCAATGCGGATTTACGGCGTGTAAATTCACGCGCTTTCTTTGCGGCAACACGTGCACGGGCTGCCATCGTACCTTTTTCAACGATTTGACGTGCAACAGATGGATTTTCCAGCAGGAAACGTTCAAAGCCTTCTGAAAACAATGAGTTTGTAATTTGGCTTACTTCAGAGTTTCCGAGTTTTGTTTTTGTTTGCCCTTCAAATTGAGGGTCCGGGTGCTTAATCGATACGATCGCTGTTAAACCTTCGCGGACATCTTCACCTGTAAGATTAGCATCCGCTTCTTTAATCAAACTTCCCTTTCGCGCATAGTCATTAATAACACGCGTTAAAGCAGTTTTAAAACCTGATTCGTGTGTACCGCCTTCATACGTATTAATATTATTGGCAAATGACATAATTGTTGAGTTAAAGCCTGCATTATACTGCATGGCGATTTCAACAGAGATGCCTTCCTTTTCGCCAAATACATCAATCGGCATATGAATCGGTTCTTTGTTTTCATTAATATGCTCTACATATTCGCGAATACCGCCTTCAAAGTGGAATGTTTCCGAACGTTCTTGCCCTGTACGCTCATCAGCTATCGTTAAGCTGATTCCACGATTCAAATAAGCTAACTCACGGATGCGTGTCGCTAAAATATCGTATTCATATGATGTTGTTTCTTTGAAAATTTCGCTGTCCGCCTTAAAACGAGTCGTTGTGCCTGTATGGTCTGTTTCACCAATTACAGTTAATTTTTGCACAGTATGGCCGCGCTCAAAGATTATTTCATGGATTTTGCCATCGCGGTGTACTTGAACGATCGTCTGGCTCGATAAAGCGTTTACTACAGATGCGCCTACACCGTGAAGACCACCTGATACTTTGTAGCCCCCACCGCCGAATTTACCGCCGGCATGAAGCACTGTCATAATTACTTCAACAGCAGGCATACCCATTTTTTCTTGAATATCCACTGGGATACCACGGCCATTATCTTCCACGCGAATCCAATTTTCCTGTTCGATCGTTACCGTTATGCCTGTACAATAACCTGCCAATGCTTCATCAATACTATTATCAACAATTTCCCATACTAAATGGTGCAATCCTTTTGAACTTGTCGAACCAATATACATCCCTGGACGTTTTCGAACAGCCTCTAATCCTTCTAATACTTGTATTTGATCCGCATCATAAGATTGCTGGACTTTATTATCTTCTAAAGTCACTATTGTTCACCTACTCTTTCATAACTATCAGTATGCTTCTTTTTTATCTATTTTCATGCATTTCCCCATGTATTTATGATTGTTCAATTGTCCCTTGTTTTACATGGAACAATTTTGCGTGCTGTATTGTTTCATGATGAATGCCTTCCACACTTGTTGTAGTAACAAAGGTTTGGACCTCCCCTTGGATTGTGTTCAATAAATGGGATTGGCGATAATCGTCTAATTCGGACAATACATCATCCAGCAATAAAATCGGCGTTTCTTTCGTCTCTTGTTTAATGAGTTCGATTTCGGCAAGCTTTAATGATAGTGCCGTCGTACGCTGCTGTCCCTGTGAACCGTAAATTTGCACGTCATATTCATTGACGAAAAACTGCAAATCATCCCGGTGAGGACCTATTAGCGTAACCCCCCGCTCAATTTCGCGCTGTTTTACTTCTTCCAGCTTTCTTGTTAAGTAGTCCGCCATTTCTTCCGCCGACCAGCTTGCCTCCATCCCCGAGACCGGGCGGTATTTTATGACAAGCTTTTCCAGTCCCCGTGAAATGCCGAAATGAATTGGTTCTGCCCAGGCTTGCAGGAGTTCCATGAATTGGAATCTTTTACGGATAATTTGTATGGCTGCTTGCACATATTGCTCTGTATAAATATCAAACATCACATCTGCTGCGAGAGATGGTTTGCCTTGGTTCTTTTTTAATAAATGATTACGTTGTTTTAAAACTTTTTGAAATGTTAGTAAATCATGTAAGTAGACAGGCGAAATTTGCCCTATTTCCATATCGATGAATCGTCGGCGAATTTGTGGGCTGCCTTTTACGATATTCAAATCTTCCGGTGCAAACATAACAACATTCATCTGTCCGATATAATTGCTTAATTTAGTTTGTTCAAGATGATTGATTTTACCTTTTTTACCTTTTTTTGAAATCGTTAATTCGATAGGAACACCACCGTAACGCTTATTTACCACACCTTCTATTTTACCATAATCCGCATCCCAACGTATTAATTCTTTATCGTTCGCGGTACGATGAGATTTGGCCATCGCCAGTACATAGATTGATTCCATTACATTTGTTTTTCCTTGAGCATTTTCCCCAATAAAAACATTGATTTTATTTGAAAAATCCAGTGTCAGCGATTCATAGTTACGATAATCTGTTAGCTGCAAGCGCTCGATGTTCATGAATTAATTTTCTCCGTTTTCAATGAATGCATCGACAATTTTAAAGCGACCAACGCCTGGAATATTAATAACATCCCCATGGCGCAGTTTTTTCCCTCGGCGATCTTCTACTTCCCCATTCACAAACACTTCATGTTCACTTAAAAACCACTTTGCCATACCACCGGAGCTAATCGCATCCGTCATTTTCAAGGCCTGGCCAAGCGTAATAAATTCTGTATCAATTACTAATTCATTCAACGTAATTCATCCTCCACATAAATAAAGTCTTATCATTCTATCATACCTAAAAATCGCCCATAAGTAAAAAAGGAGTGTCAGAAAAAACAAATTTCCGGACACTCCTCAGCTATTTTATAAATTTTAATACGTACGTACTGGCAATATTAATTGCAAAATTGCATCATCTGCAACAGAGCGCAGAATGAATGGACGCATTGCACCTGTGAATTCAATGACTACATCTTGGCCATCAATCGCTTTTAAAGCTTCCATCATGTATTTCGCGCTAAATGAAATTTTTAGAGCTTCCCCATCAAGACCTTCCACTTGAATTTGCTCTTCAACTTTACCAATTTCAGGGGAGTTTGACGAAATTTCGACCATTTGATTTTCAAGTATTTCAAAACGAACGACATTATTGCGGTCTTCACGCGCCAAAAGTGATGCACGATCGATTGCTTGCAATAAAGATTTCCCGTTAATTGTAATCGTCGTTTTAAACTCCTCAGGAATTAAACGAGAAGTATCTGGGTAGTTCCCTTCCAGAAGACGTGAGAAAAATAGTACATCATCTGTTTTGAACAATACATGTTGGCTTGTTAAGACGATCTGGACAGGATTATTTGTATCTTCCAAAATTTTGTTTAATTCATTCAGGCTTTTCCCTGGAATTACGACAGAAGTAATATCTACTGGTAAATTTTCAAGATTCACTTTACGACGCGCTAAACGGTGGCTATCCGTTGCGACGCATATTAATTCATCCCCATCAACTTTCCAGTTTACACCTGTCAATACCGGACGGCTTTCAGATGTGGCAACAGCAAATACAGTTTCACGAATAATCGATTTTAATAAATCAGCCGGAATTGCAAATTGGCGATTTGCCGCAATTTCAGGTAATTGAGGATACTCTGTCGCATCGCTGCCAATAAGGTGGAATTCCGATTTGCCTGAGCGAATAATTGTCGCAAAGTTATTCGTAATTTCAATTTCGACTTCATTTGTAGGCAATTTACGGATGATTTCGTTGAACATGCGCGCTTGTAGGACAATAGAGCCTGTTTGCGTGATATTCATAATTTGTTCGCCATTTTCTTCCACTGGAATGAATGTTTGGATTGTAATATCCGCGTCACTGCCAGTTAATGTTATACCTTCATTTGTTACATCAATTTTAATCCCGGTTAAAATAGGAATCGTCGTTTTGGAGCTAACCGCTTTCATAACATCATTTAAGCCAGCTAAAAGACGATCACGTAAAATATCAAATTTCATAAGTTTACCTCTCTTATATAATTAATTATTTATAAAAAGATATTAATAGATATAGTAATAGGGCCTGTGGATTTGTGGATAACTACTGTTTTACACGATGATGAAAAGCTATCCACATGTTGATAAGCTGTGAATATAAGTGTGCAAAAAAGAAGAAGTTATACACAAGTATTACTTGCCTAGCATACTGCGAATTTGTTTAATATCTTGCTGTAGTTGCTGATCCGTTTTAATTAATGATGAGATTTTTTCGTGTGCATGGATAACTGTCGTATGATCACGCCCGCCAAATTCCTCGCCAATTTTAGGCAATGAAAAATCTGTTAGTTCGCGGGATAAATACATTGCAACTTGACGCGGGAAAGCGATTGATTTTGTACGTCGCTTTGCCGAAAAGTCTTCTAATCGAATATTGTAATGTTCTCCTGTCGCTGTTTGGATATCCAAAATCGAAATCATGCGCGGTTTTGAGTTTGGCATAATATCCTTTAAAGCCTCTGCAGCAAGCTCAGGTGAAATATCGGTGTTCACCAAAGAAGAATAGGCAACTACACGAATTAATGCCCCCTCCAATTCACGAATATTCGTATCTACTTGATTTGCAATATAAAGCATCACTTCATTCGGAATATCGAGCCCGTCCGCTTTTGCTTTTTTTCGTAAAATTGCAATACGCGTCTCTAAATCAGGCGGTGCAATATCAGTAATTAATCCCCATTCAAAGCGGGAACGTAAACGATCCTCCAATGTTGGAATTTCCTTTGGTGGCCGGTCACTTGAAATGACAATTTGTTTCGATTCTTCATGCAATGTATTGAATGTATGGAAAAATTCCTCTTGTGTTGATTCTTTACCAGCTAAAAATTGAATATCGTCAATTAATAAAACATCAACATTGCGGTATTTATTGCGGAAATCGATAGTTTTATTATCGCGGATGGAGTTGATGAACTCATTCGTGAATTTTTCGGACGACAAATATACGACATTCGCTGTTGGATTATGTTCCTTTACGTAGTGGCCAATTGCATGCATTAAGTGTGTTTTGCCTAAACCTACCCCCCCGTATATAAAGAATGGGTTATATGCTTTTGCCGGCGCCTCTGCTACAGCCAAGCTCGCTGCATGGGCAAAACGGTTGCCGGAACCGATGACGAACGTATCAAATGTATATTTTGGATTAAGCATACCTGGTGTTATGTCATGCTGGTCATTTGATTTTGCTTGGGTAATCGGCGGTGGTAGTTCAAAGTCGTCTGCAACTTGATCCTTCTGAACGACAAATTTTATAACGAGATCTTCTCCAGTTAACTCATTTAATATTCCTGTAATCATATGAATATAGTATTGTTCAAGCCAATCACGGGCAAAAGAGTTAGGAGCTGAAATTGTTACTTTCATGCCGCTATGGGCAAGGAGTTTTGTCGATTTCAGCCATGTATCAAAGCTCGGTTTTGAAATTTTTTGTTCAGCTTGGGCAAGTACTGCATTCCATAGGTTTTCTAAATGTTCCAAGCTCGTTCTCCCTTTCATTAAGTCATTTCACATTTTGTTTCGTATATTAGAAAGATGCATCTCATTCAAAATAAAAGAGATAATGGTCTTTTTTTATGTGAATTTTCTTAGAAACTTATACTTTCTATTTGTCGAAAAAAGAAAAACTCTGTTAAAGGAAATAGAAAAAACAGAGCTATTATATAGACATTTTACAAATAAAAAACGCTTCATACACATAACCACAAGTTGTGGATAAATGTTATTCAATTGCACGAGAAATCTTTGTCCACAGATTATCAACAATTGTGGATAATATATTTCCCAGAAAAGAATTCCACAAAGTAAAACACAATTATCGTATCAAATAAAGTAAGCTATTTCAATACTTAAACGATCTTATCCACATAATCATAAGATATACACGTGACAGTTGTCCACAGGGGTGTTGTATGTGAAAAAGCTGTAGATAACGGCTGTGGATAATTTTTAAAGCGCAAAAAGCTATTCACAGGCATATATTCAATTTATTTTAAGTATTGTGGATAACTCTGAAATCGCTTGAATGATAGGATTGTGTGGCTGGTAGACGGAAAATGAGAAAAAATTAATTGAAGGATTGACAAAGCGGTATTATTATTTATATAATATCATGGTCTGTATGTAGAAATAGATATAGTAACACTCGAATTCAGGAGGTGTATATAAATGAAACGCACGTATCAACCTAAAAAACGTAAGCATTCTAAAGTTCACGGCTTCCGCGCTCGCATGAGCACAAAAAACGGCCGTAACGTATTAGCTCGCCGTCGTAAAAAAGGAAGAAAAGTATTATCAGCATAAGTCCACTGAGCCACATCAGTGGTCTTTTTTTTCTTTTAATTGTTTCAATGAAGCAAAAAAAGTACCAATGATTAGATGGAGCAGGTGAATGGATCATGAATAAACGCCAACGTATAAAGAAAAATGAAGATTTTCAAAAGGTGTTTAAAAAAGGTAAGTCCTTTGCGAACCGCCAATTTGTTGTATATTGCTTGAAAAAGGAAGAGCAACAGGCGTTTCGTATTGGCTTATCGGTAAGCAAAAAAGTAGGAAATGCGGTCACTCGGGTTCAAGTGAAGCGCTATATTCGCCAAGCTTTTCTAGAATTGAAAGATGAAGTTAGACAAGATATGGATTATGTTATTATCGCCAGAACACAGGCGGCCACATTGGATTTTCACGAAACAAAAAAAAGCTTGCAGCATGTTTTAAAAGTTGCAAGAGTATATAAAGGGTAGTTTTACCCATAAAAGGTTTACTATAAAATTGTTCAAGAGTTTGAAATAAAATAGAAGTAAAATTGAAATTATCAGAACAATTAGTAGTGTACAAAGTATGCACATGGTAAACTGTTGTCATAAAAATTGAATAGGTTTGCTTTAGGAGGAAGAAGGTTGAAGAAAAATCTTTGGATAATGCTGTCGCTTGTATCGGTAGTGTTATTACTTTCAGGCTGTACAGAATTTGAACAACCCATTTCATCTGAAAGTGAAGGCTTTTGGAATGAATATATTGTTTGGCCATTAGTATCATTCATCAAGCTTTTTGCTGATATGTTCGAGGGCAATGCCGCGAATTATGCATTTGCAATCATTATTGTAACAATCATTATTCGTTTAATCATTTTACCTTTAACGATCAAGCAGGTTAAAAGCTCTAAGAAAATGCAGGAAATTCAACCGAAGCTAAAAGAGCTGCAAGCAAAATACAGCTCTAAAGATGCGGTTACCCAACAAAAATACCAGCAAGAAATGATGCAGTTAATGCAAGGCTCAGGTGTTAACCCATTGGCTGGCTGTTTACCGATCTTTATTCAAATGCCGATTTTAATCGGTTTCTATCATGCGATTAGCCGTATGAATAATACACCGGCATTTGAATTAGGCACATTTTTATCATTCCCATTGGCGGAACCAAGTATCGTATTTGCAGTTATAGCAGGTCTTATCCAATATGTTGTATTAATGACCGGGCCGGCAGTAGACAACCCGCAAATGAAAATCATGATGTACATCATGCCATTGATGATTGTAGGTTTCGGTATTATTTTACCGGCCGCATTATCATTATACTGGGTAGTCGGGAACATAGTTGCTGTATGTCAAAACCTTTTGATTTATAAACCTTGGAATAAAAATAAACCGGATGCTACCGATGCAGGAGGAGCGAAATAAGTGAAACAAACTACGCAAATAGGCGCAACAGTAGAAGAAGCGATCTCATTAGCGTTACAAAAGCTTGGCCATACCCGTGAACAAGTTGATGTGGAAGTTTTACAAGAAGGTAAAAAAGGATTTTTAGGTTTTGGTGCACGCGATGCTGAAGTCCGTGTAACCGTAAAAGAAATAGTTCAGCAGCAAGTGAATAAAGAAATTTCTTCACAACCTACACCTGTAGTAGAAGAAAAATCAGTTGTCGAAGAAACTTTCGGGGATGAATCGGCTATAGTTAATGAAGATCAACCAATTCATCATGAACAGCAAGCACAGGTTGACCCTATCGAAGAAGCAAAAAAATATTTGACGAATATCGCTTTAGGAATGGGAATTACAGATTTAGCAATCGAACATGAATCAGATGGCAAATATGTATCGTTTAAGCTATCAAGCGAGAAAGCTGCATTGTTGATTGGCAAGCGGGGGCTTACATTGAATGCGCTCCAGCATTTAACACAGCTTATTCTTAATAAAACAGCAAAAACGTTTATGGTTTTACAAATGGATGTGGAAGACTATCGCGAACGACGTCAAGTTGCGCTTGAACAGCTAGCTTCGCGCATGGCGGACAAGGCAATTCGTACACGAAAGCCTGTAGCATTCGAACCAATGGCTTCTTATGAGCGGAAAATCATTCATAATGCATTGGCAAATCGTTTGGATATTGAAACATATTCAGAAGGCATTGAGCCAAATCGCTATTTAGTTATAGAGCCAGTAAAATAATAGACAGATAAGGACGGCCTATTCGCGTGGATAGGCCGTTTTTTTGTTCATATACTAAGCTTGTAAAAACAACATTGCTTTAGATTTTATTTAAAATATGTTAGTCTAAATTGTTAGAAAGAATAGCACGGTTGTGATTTATCCACATGTGGATAACGCATAAATAGGAGGATCTTAATGGAATTCGATACAATTGCTGCGATTTCCACACCGATGGGAGAAGGCGCCATTGCCATTGTTCGTTTAAGTGGGGACGAGGCAATAGCGATTGCAGATAAAATATTCAAATCACCAAACGATAAACGTTTAGCCGAAGTAGCGACACATACGATTCATTATGGGCATTTATTCGATCCAAAGACAGGGGAAGTAGTAGAGGAAGTAATGGTGTCTTTAATGCGCGGACCGAAAACATTTACACGTGAGGATGTAATAGAAATTAACTGTCATGGAGGTATTGTGTCGGTTAATCGCGTATTGCAGCTCGTATTGCGCTATGGTGCTCGTTTGGCGGAGCCAGGCGAATTTACAAAGCGTGCGTTTTTAAATGGGCGTATTGACCTTTCACAGGCCGAGGCTGTCATGGATTTGATCCGTGCGAAGACAGATCGTGCGATGAATGTTGCGCTCGGTCAAATGGACGGAAAGCTTTCACGTCTTATTGCATCTTTACGCCAAGCATTATTGGAGACTTTGGCACAAGTAGAAGTTAATATTGATTACCCGGAGTACGATGATGTAGAAGAAATGACGATTCCTGTGCTCCTTGAAAAATGTGGCTGGGTTCGGGAGGAAATTATCAAATTGCTTCGAACATCTTCACAAGGGAAAATTTTGCGTGAAGGTTTGTCGACTGTTATTTTAGGGCGTCCAAACGTAGGGAAATCTTCACTTTTAAATAGTTTAGTTCAAGAAAATAAAGCAATTGTTACCGATATTGCAGGTACAACGCGTGATATTATCGAAGAATATGTAAATGTGCGAGGTGTTCCATTGCGTTTAGTCGATACTGCGGGCATTCGCGAAACGGAAGATATTGTGGAACGCATCGGTGTAGAACGTTCACGGGAAGCGTTGAAAGACGCGGATTTGATTTTGCTCGTATTAAATTATGGCGAAGAAATGACGTTGGAGGATGAGCGCTTATTTGAAACAATTAAGACGATGGATTATATCGTCGTTGTGAATAAAACAGATCTGGAACGTAAAGTCGATTTGAATCGTGTCCATGAACTGGCGGGAAATCATCGTGTTGTAACGACGTCGCTATTACAGGAAGAGGGCGTTATTGAACTGGAAGAAGCGATTGCCGCATTGTTTTTTGAAGGGCAAGTAGAGGCAAATGATTTAACATATGTTTCAAATGCACGCCATATTGCTTTATTGCATCAAGCGCAAAATGTTATTGAAGATGCATTGGATGCCGCTGAATCAGGTGTGCCTGTCGATATGATTCAAATCGATGTAACACGCACTTGGGAGATTCTTGGGGAAATTATTGGAGATACTGTGCAGGAAAGCTTGATCAATCAGCTATTCTCACAATTCTGTCTAGGGAAATAAATCGAAGTAAAAGAGAGGAAGAACAGCATGTCATTACAGTATGAAGCAGGTAATTTTGACGTAATCGTTGTCGGTGCAGGACATGCCGGTGTTGAATCTGCATATGCGGCCGCAAAAATGGGCGCCAAAACGCTTATGCTTACAATCAACTTGGATATGATTGCATTTATGCCATGTAATCCATCAATTGGCGGGCCCGCAAAAGGAATCGTTGTGCGTGAAATCGATGCGCTTGGTGGTTTAATGGGGCGTGTCATCGATAAAACACATATCCAAATGCGTATGTTAAACACGGGGAAAGGTCCAGCAGTTCGTGCATTACGCGCACAAGCGGATAAATTCCAATATCAGCATGAGATGAAACGCGTATTAGAAGAAGAGCCGAATTTGCAAATTCATCAGGCAATGGTTGACGAATTGATTATAGAAGATGAGGAAGTAAAAGGTGTTATTACCCAAGTTGGAGCGATTTACCGCGCCCCGGCTGTCATCATTACGACAGGCACGTTTTTACGCGGGGAAATCATTTTAGGAAACTTAAAGTATTCTTCGGGTCCAAACAACCAACAACCATCGATTAAGTTAGCGGATAATCTGAAAGAATTGGGCTTTGATTTAATCCGCTTTAAAACAGGGACACCACCGCGAGTGAACAACCGTACAATTGACTATTCAAAAACGGAAATCCAGCCGGGGGATGATGTACCGCGAGCATTCAGTTTTGAAACGACAGAATATATTATGGATCAGCTACCATGCTGGTTAACTTATACGACTGAAGAGACACATCGCACGATTGAGGAGAATCTGCATTTGTCCCCGATGTTTTCAGGGATGATTAAAGGGACTGGTCCACGTTACTGCCCATCGATTGAAGATAAAGTGACACGCTTTAGCGATAAGCCGCGTCACCAGATTTTCTTGGAACCTGAAGGACGCAATACACGCGAAGTATATGTACAAGGTTTGTCTACAAGCTTGCCTGAGCATGTGCAAAAGAAATTAATCGCCTCCGTTCCAGGTTTGGAAAATGCGGAGATGATGCGTGCTGGCTATGCGATTGAGTACGATTCAGTAATCCCTACCCAATTATGGCCAACACTTGAAACAAAAAAAATTAAAGGTCTTTATACGGCAGGCCAAATTAACGGTACTTCAGGCTATGAAGAAGCAGCAGGTCAAGGCTTAATTGCGGGCATGAATGCAGCAGCGAAAGTTTTGGGACGCGAAGAAATTATTTTAGACCGTTCTGATGCATATATCGGTGTATTAATCGATGACTTAGTAACAAAAGGCACAAATGAGCCATACCGTTTATTAACTTCCCGCGCAGAGTACCGTTTACTTTTACGCCATGACAATGCAGATTTGCGTCTGACGGCAGTTGGTTATAAAGCCGGATTAATTTCGGAGGAGCGTTATGCGAAGTTCCAAACGAAGAAAGCGCAGATTGAAGAAGAGATCGCCCGTCTTCGCGACATCATTATTAAACCGAATGCGACAACACAAGAGGTGATCCGTACAGCTGGCGGTGCGGAGCTAAAAGACGGTATACGCGGAGCAGACCTTTTAAAACGCACGGAAATGACGTATGATTTAGTTGCTTCATTGACACCATCGGAAATCGAGCTGTCAGACGATGTGAAGGAGCAAATTGAAATCCAGCTGAAATATGAAGGCTATATCCAAAAAGCGCTTCAGCAAGTGGAAAAAATGAAGAAGCTAGAGGATAAGAAAATCCCTGAAAATATCGATTACGATGCGATTCCGAGCTTGGCGACAGAAGCCCGTCTGAAGCTGAAAAGTGTTCAACCGCTTTCAATTGCGCAAGCATCGCGCATTTCAGGTGTAAACCCTGCAGATATTTCGATTTTACTTGTCTATATTGAACAAGGCAAAATTGCGAAAGTAAGTACGAACTAAATGATATGAGCGTCTTTTATTTGGAAAGGCGCTCGTTCTTTTGAATAAAAAGGAGTGTTTTTATGAACGAAAAGCAGTTTATTGAAGCATTGAAGGAAAAGGGCATCGAGCTTTCAGAGCAGCAAATTGCACAGTTTAAAAAGTATTTTGAGCTATTAGTTGAGTGGAATGAAAAAATGAACTTAACAGCCATTACTGATTTCGAAGGAGTTTATTTAAAACACTTCTATGATTCAATTAGTGCGTCGTTTTATTTTGATTTTACTAAAGTGACATCGGTATGTGATGTAGGTGCAGGTGCAGGCTTCCCAAGCATTCCGATTAAAATTTGTTTCCCGCATTTGCAAATTACGATTGTCGATTCACTCAATAAACGAATTACATTTTTAAATCATTTAACAAATGAGCTGAACTTGGAAAATATGTCATTTGTCCATGCCCGTGCAGAGGAGTTTGGTCAAAATGCGGCATACCGCGAAAAGTTTGATGTCGTGACAGCACGCGCGGTAGCACGTCTTTCTGTGCTATCTGAATTATGTATTCCATTGGCAAAAGAAGGCGGTTATTTTGTAGCATTAAAAGCCGCAGCTGGTGCAGAGGAATTAAAGGATGCAACAAAAGCGATATCTACGTTGGGAGCGAAGTTAAAAGAGGAGTTTTCATTCCATTTACCTGTGGAAGAAAGTGAACGTTCGCTCTATGTATTTGATAAAGTAAAGTCGACACCAAAAAAGTACCCGCGTAAGCCAGGTGTTCCGAACAAAACACCAATTAAATAAAATAAAAACATAAAATATGAAATGTTTTCGTCATTTGATGCATATATATTTATATTTATGTTTTTTTTATAAATAACTATACATTGAACACTGTACATTTTCGAATGAATCAGAAATAATATTGTATATGAGGTAGATAGTTTCTTAAAGGTGGTGCCACACGGATGAAAAGTACTTTTTCACGTTTTTTCGGAGGTGGGAGTAAAGAGCCAGAAGTAAAAAGTGAAGTAGAAGTAATGGAGAATATCTCGATGGCTTCAGAAGAAGTAGTTAAAATTCCAATAGATAAAATCATTCCGAACCGTTATCAGCCACGTACAGTTTTTGATGATGAGAAGATTGAAGAATTAGCAAGAACAATCCATACACATGGTGTGATTCAACCGATAGTTATCAGACCGATAATAGATGACCCGGATAACTATGAAATAATTGCCGGCGAACGACGCTATCGAGCAATGAAATCGCTGCAATGGACAGAAGTGCCTGCTATTGTACGTCATTTAAATGATCGTGAAACGGCTTCGATTGCACTTATTGAAAACCTTCAGCGCGAGGAATTGACAGCGATTGAGGAGGCTCTTGCCTATCAGCAGCTGTTAGGTTTGCATTCGCTTACACAAGAAGCGCTTGCACAGCGTCTCGGCAAAGGCCAATCAACGGTTGCCAATAAATTGCGCTTATTAAAATTGCCTCAATTTGTCCAAGATGCCATTTTGAATCGTGAAATTTCGGAACGTCATGCCCGGGCTTTAATCGCGATAAAAGATGAGCAACTGCAAATGCAGCTCATTGCAGCGACGAAAGAGTTCGATTGGAATGTAAGACAGCTTGAAGAACAAATTCAAAAAATCCTCCATCCAGAAGAGCCTGAGGTAAAAAAACGCAAACCGAGCCGAAAAGCAATTAGTAAAGACGTACGGATTGCGCTTAACACGATTAAGCAATCCTTGTCGATGGTGACGAAAAGTGGAATCAGTTTAAAAACGGAGGAAGAAGATACAGATGATTATTATCAAATCACTGTAAAAATTCCGAAGAAAAAATAAATTATTTAGCTGCCCGAAAGATCGTAACTTTCTAGGCAGTTTTTTTAGTGGATGGAAATTATGAAGCTTGTTCAATAATCCGTATAAGAAAGTCGCATTTTTCACGCTATATAAATATAAGATGCATTTTTCTGATTTTTTAAAATAAATTTATTTTCATAGCATCGTTTTCCGGGATTTTTTGTTAAGATAAAAGTAGATGTGCCGTAATGGAAAATTATTTAGTCATCCAAGATTTTTATACTTTAAAAAGATACCTAAATTGAAGTGATGAAAGCAGGTGCGTATATGGGACGTATTATTGCGATTGCCAATCAAAAGGGCGGCGTTGGGAAAACGACAACCTCTGTAAACTTGAGTGCATGTTTAGCTTTTTTAGGAAAGAAAGTGTTATTAATCGATATCGACCCACAAGGAAACGCTTCAAGCGGACTAGGTGTTCGAAAAGGTGATTTGGAAAGCTGTATTTATGATGTATTAATCAATGATGAAGATATAAAAGAAGTCATTCAACAGACAGATGTGGAAAATTTATATATTGTTCCTGCAACAATATCATTGGCAGGTGCGGAAATTGAGCTTGTATCAACAATTTCACGTGAAGTAAGATTGAAAAAAGCGGTACAGGAGATTAAAAATAATTTTGATTTTATCATTATCGACTGCCCGCCTTCGTTGGGCTTATTAACAATCAATGCATTAACCGCTTCGGATGCACTTATTATTCCTGTGCAATGCGAATATTATGCTTTAGAAGGGCTAAGCCAATTACTTTCAACTGTTCGCCTCGTGCAAAAGCATTTAAACAAAGAGTTAATGATTGATGGGGTGCTGTTGACGATGCTGGATGCCCGTACGAATTTAGGGCTTCAAGTAATAGATGAAGTAAAACGCTATTTCCAAGATAGAGTATATCGTTCTATTATTCCGCGCAATGTGCGATTAAGCGAGGCGCCAAGCCATGGAAAACCTGTTATTTTATATGATGCAAAATCGCGCGGAGCAGAAATATATTTAGAGTTTGCAAGGGAAGTGATTAAAAATGGTTAAAGGTTTAGGTAAAGGAATCGATGCACTTTTTAGGGAAGAGGCCGTACATAAAGAAGACCAAGTACAGCAAGTTGCGGTTGCCAAAATTTTGGCGAATCCATTCCAGCCACGTAAAATTTTCGATGAAACGACTATTGAGGAATTGGCTGCCTCAATTCGCGAACATGGGATTATCCAGCCTATTATCGTTCGTAAAAGCGGGAAAAAATATGAAATTGTTGCGGGTGAACGTCGATACCGCGCTGCTAAAAATGCTGGATTAACAGAAGTCCCGGTCATTGTGAAGGATTTTAATGAACAGCAGATGATGGAAGTCGCTATTTTGGAAAACCTGCAGCGCGAAGATTTGACACCGATTGAAGAAGCGGAGGCGTACAACAGCTTAATAGTGAAGTTGAATTTCACTCAAGAGGATTTAGCGAAGCGATTAGGGAAAAGCCGTCCGCATATTGCTAACTTGATTCGTTTACTACAATTGCCTGAGGATGTGCGTGAACTTGTCAATGAAGGAAAGCTTACGATGGGGCATGGTCGTGCATTACTAGGATTAAAAAATAAGCGCCGTATTCCCGAAGTCGCCAATAAAGTGATCAAAGACCATTTAAATGTCCGCCAGTTGGAAAAATACATTCAAGATGCGAATGAGGCTGTTTCACGTGAAACAAAATCAACTAAAAAAGATGTTCATACACAAGCAACAGAGTCACAATTACGTGAATATTTCGGAACACAAGTGCAAATAAAAAAAGCGAAAAATAAAGGGAAAATCGAAATCGAATTTTATTCAGAAGACGATTTGCACCGTATCCTCGAAATTTTAAATATTGAAGAAGAATAAAAAAATGTGCTGAGCATGAAGTTTCAGCACATTTTTTATGAAGAGCCATTTGCAGCAATGAGGGAAAATTATAGGGAGTAGAAAGAGGAAAATTTCATGGTATTATTAGGCTCATTTTTGAACGCATTATTAATTATTATCGGTGCGTTGTTTGGCCGGTTATTTAAGAATATTCCAGAATCAATGCAGCAAACGGTTATGTCGATTATCGGTTTAGTTGTTGCAGTATTAGGTATTCAAATGGGGTTGGAAAGTAATAACTTTATTATCATTGTCATTAGTTTAATAATTGGTACGGTTATCGGCGAATGGCTTGACCTTGATGGTAAATTTAATCGCTTCGGTATATTTATAGAATCCCTTTTTGGAAAACGTGCACAAAAGGGAACGATTGCGGAAGGGTTTGTGACTGCATCGCTCATTTTTGTCATCGGATCAATGGGAATTATCGGCGCTCTTGATAGCGGATTACGCAATGATCATAATGTATTAATAACTAAAGGAATCATTGACGGTTTCATGTCGATTATTTTAGGCTCGACATTAGGGATTGGCGTACTATTATCAGCTATACCTGTATTTATATATCAGGGCACCATCGCGCTGTTTGCCGGTGTCATTAGTACATATATTCCAAGTGATGCTCTAGACTTATTTATAAAAGAAATGACGGCAACGGGCGGTATTATGATTTTAGCAATCGGGCTGAATATTGCGGGATTAACGAAAATCCGTATAGCCAATTTGCTGCCAGCGATTTTGATGGTCGGCATACTCGTAGCGATTGTTTTTCCTTTTCAATAAATGCCGCTGCCATGCTAAAACAAGTGCGCGTACAATTTTGTCACTCATAGAATACGTAACATGCAGTCTCGTATTTTGCAGCACTTTCGCTTCCATAAAGCCTCCTACGTTAACAATTCCTTTAACTGAAATGTCGCCGATTGGGGGCAATTGCTTTTTTACAGCCTTCCCCGGATAAAGGGGGCCGTGTTGGATTAAAATAGAACCAATCGCCGTAGATTCACCTAAACATGCATCAATCGCGATAATAAATGGCCTTTCACTTTCCTTCATGAGCTGTTCGTAACGCTCGACAATATTCAGTGCATGAAGAGGGGCTTGCAATGTTCCGACGATCGGAAATGGAAAGGAAAATGTTTGGTGCAGCTGGCTACCGATAATGGGACCTAACGCATCTCCTGTAGAGCGGTCCGTGCCGATACAGCAAAAAATAAGTTTTTCATGGTCAAACGGAATCATTTTTAAAAAGATTTCACTTAGCTCCCAAACAGCGCTTGTCTGTTCATAATGGACGCTATAATTTTGTGGACAGGCTTGTGTCATTTAGTCACTCCTTTGAATTTAAGTAGATTATTCGAGAAATAATATGAAATGCGATATATTTATGCACAGTATATTCAATTTGAAAGTTTGTTATACAAGAGGTGGAAAAAATGGAAGAAGATTTAAGTGTAGATTTAGCAAAAACTGATTTAAAAGGGCTTGCACGTTATACGACAAAGCTTTGGGATTACATCACAAGCCAGGATTTTTGGGATATGATCATGTTGGCTTGCATGAAGATTGTGGCAATTACCGTGATTTCCTATATCGTCGTGTTTGTCGGCAAGAAAGTCATTCATCGTGTATTTATGCTGCGTGTCAGAAATAATGAGCGCCGCCAAATCACGATTGTTAAGCTACTGCAAAGCGTACTTAGCTATTTAGTGTACTTCTCCGCCATTATGGGGATTTTATCTGCCGTGAATATTCAAGTAGCAGGTTTGCTTGCCGGTGCCGGTATTGCTTCAGTGGCGATTGCTTTTGGTGCACAAAACTTAGTGAAAGATGTTATTACAGGCTTCTTCATAATTTTGGAGGATCAATTCGGAGTTGGAGATTATGTAAAAATCAATACTGCGGAAGGGACCGTAATAGAGATTGGTCTCCGCACGACGAAAATTAAAGGAATAACAGGGGAACAATTCATTATTCCTAATGGCAGTATTACCGATGTCATCAACTATTCCATTAATAACTCAAAAGCTTCGATCGATATGCAAGTTGCGCTTGATGCCGATATTATAAAAGTGCAAATGATTATTCAGGATTATTTAAATACATTACCTGACAAGTACGAAGAGCTTATAGCGGCTCCTGTATTTATAGGTGTGACAAATACGACGAGCACAGAAGCGACAATTCGCATCACACTTGAAACATTGCCGCTGCAGCAGCATGGGGTTTCCCGCATTATTCGAAAAGATGTAATCGATATTTTGACGCGTAATGGAATTCCGTTGGCTGTGCCGAAAATGATGTTTTATGAGCGAAATCAAGGAGGAGAATAAAGAATGGAAGCAAAACAGTACAGTCTAAACGATGTTGTGGAAATGAAAAAACAGCATCCTTGTGGTACGAACGAATGGAAGGTGATTCGTCTAGGTGCCGATATCCGCATAAAATGTGAGGGCTGCGGCCATAGTGTTATGATTCCGCGCCGTGAATTCGAGAAAAAAATGAAGAAAATTTTGCGTCATGCAGAACAAGCATAAAAGCAAAATAGACTTTTATGTATGTAATCAATATAATAGACAAGGTTATAGAAATTTAAAAAAATGAACTGAACATAGAAAGGTTGTGTCACAATGGCATTAACAGCAGGTATCGTTGGTTTACCGAACGTAGGGAAATCGACTTTATTCAACGCAATTACAAAAGCAGGTGCGCTTGCCGCTAACTATCCATTCGCAACGATTGAACCAAATGTAGGTAGTGTAACGGTTCCTGATGAGCGACTTGAAAAATTGACGGAATTAGTCACACCAAAGAAAACTGTCCCGACAACATTTGAATTTACAGATATTGCAGGCATCGTAAAAGGCGCCTCCACTGGTGAAGGTCTCGGGAATAAATTTTTATCCCATATTCGTGAAGTAGACGCGATTTGCCAAGTTGTGCGTTGCTTTGAAGATGAAAATATTACACATGTTGCCGGAACAGTAAATCCGATTGACGACATCGAAGTTATTAATTTAGAGCTCATTTTAGCAGATATGGAATCAGTGGAAAAACGCATTCAGCGAGTAGCGAAAATGGCGAAGCAAAAAGATAAAGAGGCTATGGTGGAAGAGCCTATTCTATTAAAAATCAAAGAAGCATTAGAGGCTGAAAAACCTGCACGTTCTGTAGAATTATCGGATGACGAGAAAAAGGTCATTAAAGGGCTTCACTTACTTACAATTAAACCTATGCTTTATGTGGCGAACGTTTCAGAAGAAGAGGTGGCGGATCCATCTGAAAACAAATATTTACAGATGGTACAGGAATATGCTGCTAAAGAGGGCGCGGAAGTTATTACAATTTGCGCAAAAATTGAAGAAGAAATTTCCGAATTGGAAGATGACGAAAAGAAGGAATTTTTAAATGAGCTAGGTATTCCTGAGTCAGGATTGGACCAACTGATTAAAGCATCATATAGCTTATTAGGTTTGGCTACTTACTTCACGGCCGGTGTGCAGGAAGTTCGCGCTTGGACTTTCCGTAAAGGAATGAAGGCTCCACAATGTGCAGGCATTATCCATACTGATTTTGAGCGTGGTTTCATTCGTGCGGAAACTGTTTCATTTTCCGATTTAGTGCAATATGGTTCGAAACCGGCTGCTAAAGAAGCAGGTCGCTTGCGTCTTGAAGGGAAAGAATATGAAGTGCAAGACGGCGATGTAATGGAATTCCTGTTTAACGTATAAAAGTAGCATTGCTGAGATGCTTACTTCTGGCTGTAAAATCAATTATGATATCTATAAATCAACAAAAAAGCTGATTTGCCCATGTATTCAACATGCCGGAAAATCGGCTTTTTTAATGTCGAATGCTCATTCTTATGTAAGATTTCTTGAAAAGCTATTTATGCTGCGTTCAGTTTTTGTAAGGAGGGCGTGGGCATGGAAGAAAGGGGATAACTTCATTCATTTAATCCTCAACTTCAGCACCATAATCGTCAATCGACAAAATATAATCCTAAAATTTCGCATAATATTCCCCCTCATATTTAGTTGCACAATCAATTATTCAGGAATGGATATAACTATTCGATTTTACACAATTATATATACATAATCTGATTTAATGAAAATAACAAAAATTGAATAAACATTAAGAGGTATATTAGGTTGCGCCTAAAAGGCAACTATGATACAATTCATTGATGTGAGTAATAGAATTTACTTACTCCTTGCTCCCTATTTAATAGGAGAGCCCAAGTCCATAAGGAGGTGCAAACACAAATGAGAAAGTACGAATTAATGTACATCATCCGCCCAAACATTGAAGAAGAAGCGAAGAAAGCTTTAGTAGAGCGTTTCAACGACATCTTAACTTCAAATGGCGCAGAAATCACAGAAGCAAAAGATTGGGGTAAGCGTCGTTTAGCTTACGAAATCAATGACTTCCGCGAAGGTTTCTACCAAATCGTGAAAGTTAACGCTGGTAATGAAGCAATCAACGAATACACTCGTTTAGCGAACATCAGCGAAGACATCATCCGTCATATCGCAGTACGCGAAGAGGAAAAATAATTTTTAAACTTAAATGCTGAAAAAAGGAGGGTGCATTGATGATTAACCGTGTTGTATTAGTCGGAAGGCTTACAAAGGATCCAGAGCTTCGTTACACACCGAGTGGAGTTCCAATGGCACGTTTTACGATTGCCGTAAACCGTACATTTTCGAGCCAGTCAGGTGAACGCGAAGCAGATTTCATAGGCTGTATTGCTTGGAGAAAGCAAGCTGAAAACTTAGCAAACTTCATGAGAAAAGGAAGCTTGATTGGTGTAGAAGGTCGTATTCAAACAGGTAGCTTTGAAGGACAAGATGGAAAGCGTGTATACACGACAGATGTAGTTGCTGATTCGGTGCAGTTCTTGGAGCCGCGCGGAGGAGCTAATGCATCTCAAGGTACACAAGGTCAACAATATAGCGGTGGGCAAAACTATGGTGGCCAGCCATCATATAACCAGCCAAACCAGCAATTTGGAGGCGCGCAACCACAGGATTCTTACGGTTCTTATCAACAGCCACCTCAAAATCAGCAAAATTATACACGTGTAGATGAAGATCCTTTTGCGAACAGTAAAGGACCAATCGAAGTTTCCGAAGACGATTTACCGTTCTAAGAGCTTCACATCTGCAATTAAAAATTAAAAGGAGGAACACGATAATGGCACCACGTCGCGGAGGCCGCAAACGCCGTAAAGTTTGCTACTTCACTTCAAACAACATTACGCACATCGACTACAAAGATGTAGATCTTTTAAAGAAATTCATCTCTGAGCGCGGTAAAATTTTACCACGTCGCGTAACTGGTACTTCTGCTAAATACCAACGTAAACTTACATCTGCAATCAAAGTTTCACGTATTATGGCATTATTACCATTCGTTGCTGAAGATAAATAATATCTTTTAAAAGTACAGCATAGGCTTAATTTGCCTTGGCTGTACTTTTTCTGTTTTAAAAAGATTAAGGGGATGGGGCTTCTTTGCTTAGTTCTAAACATTTTAGGCATTGTATTGAGCAAATTGTATTTCAAGCCGTACTTATGAATGGTTAAGTTATTTCGAAAATAAAAACTGCCACAATAATAAACCTCTTGTTGTGGCAGCCTATAAAGACGAAAGAGCATTATTATATGCTGTTTCATGCTTTATTATTTTGTAATTAATTCAAGATTGACCGGAATAACTTCTTCAACAGTTTCCCCATTTAAATAAGCAACCGCCGTTTCCATCGCGATTTTTCCGATCTCATCTGGTTTTTGCGCAACCGTTGCAGCTAGACGTCCTGCTTTTACAGCAGCTACCGCATCGTCGGTTGCATCAAAGCCGACTACTACAATCTTCTTACCTGAAGCCGAAATTGCTTCTTGTGCACCTAATGCCATTTCGTCATTGTGTGCAAATACGGCAGTAACATCTGGGTTGGATTGCAGGATATTCTCCATTACTGTTAAGCCTTCTGAACGGTTAAAGTTCGCTGTTTGCTTTGTAACGACGTCCAATATACCTGTGACAGCTTCATTGAACCCTTGTCCACGGTCACGCGCAGCAGACGACCCTGCGACACCTTCTAATTCAACAACTTTGGCACCTTCACCAACCAGCTTTGTAATATAGTCTCCGGCAAGCACCCCGCCCGCCACGTTATCAGAGGCGATATGTGATACAACTTCGCCACCTTCAGATGAACGGTCTACCGTGATGACAGGAATATTTAAAGCATTTGCAGATTCAACAGCAGTTGCAACAGCAATAGAATCTACCGGATTAATGATGATCAAATCAACGTTTTGCTGGATCAGATCTTCAATATCGGAAGCTTGTTTAGACGCATTATCCTGCGCATCGACAATCGTTGTTTTCGCACCGAGCTCTTTTGCCTTTGCTTCTGCATTTTCGCTTAGCGTTACGAAGAACGGATTATTTAAAGTTGAAATAGATAAACCGATTGTCAATATCTCATTGCTGCTCTCTGTAGATGCAGCGGATGTTCCGAAAGAAGGCTCCAAAGAGAAGCCTGGTTTTACCGAACAAGCCGATAATATTACTGCGGCCAAAAGTGCCATTAAAAATATTACTTGTTTTTTCACGCTAATGACCTCCTTCTACGCTGTTTTTTTACGGTCAATTAACACCGCGATTAAAATAACAATTCCTTTTACTACTTGCTGGAAGAATGAAGAAACACCGATTAAGTTTAAACCGTTATTCAGCACACCGATAATTAAGGCACCGACTAATGTACCGAAAATCCAGCCTTTACCGCCTGTTAAACTTGTTCCTCCTAAAACGACTGCTGCGATTGCATCCAATTCATAAGATGTCCCTGCTGTTGGCTGTGCAGAGTTTAGACGAGATGTTAAAATCAGAGCGGACAAAGCAGCTAACATACCTGTTAACGAATATACTGCAATTTTTACACGATCCACATTGATTCCCGATAATTTAGAAGCCGCTTCATTGCCACCTACAGCATAAACACGGCGGCCGAATGTTGTTTTATGCATAATTACATATAACGCAATGAAAGCTAGAATCATTGTACATACCGGAACAGGGATACCGAAGAAATATCCTTTTCCTAACATTTGGAATGTAATTTCATTTCCTAAGTTTGAAACAGGGCGACCATCCGTATACACTAACGTTAATCCACGGTAAATCGTCATTGTTGCCAATGTTGCGATGAATGGTGCGACTTTCCCTTTTGCAATAATGATCCCATTTACAGCACCAAGAATTGCCCCTAACAATAATGCTGTGAAAATCGTCAACACAGGGTCCATCCCTGAAGCAAGCATTGTGGCACCAACTGCACCAGTAAGGGCCAATGTCGAGCCGACCGATAAATCAATGCCGCCCGTTAAAATAACAAAAGTCATACCAAATGCAATGAGCGCGCTGATCGATACTTGGCGTAGAATATTTAAAATATTATCTGTTGTCATAAAGCTTGGATTTAAAATCGTAATGACAATTACAATTAAAAATAATCCTAAAAGAGGACCTAGCTTTCCCAACATTTCTTTTGAGCTAGTTTTGAACAACTTCTTCTCCTCCTGTTGCATAATGCATAATTGTTTCCTGTGTTAAATCAACATTGTCTAAAATAGCTGTTTGACGTCCTTCTTGCATGACCATTACACGATCCGCCATTCCTAAAACTTCCGGAAGCTCTGACGAAATCATTAAAATGGCTACACCTTCCTCAGCTAATTTATTTATAATGGAGTAGATTTCCTTTTTCGCGCCAATATCAACGCCGCGGGTAGGTTCATCTAAAATTAAAATATCCGGTCTTGTATTCAACCATTTTGCGATGACTACTTTTTGCTGATTCCCGCCACTTAAGGAGCCAACAGTCTGTGTTGCGCCACTGCAGCGAATATTTAGCTGCTCAATATATTTTGCAGCCTGTAATTGCTCGTGTTGTGCTTGTATAAAGCCACCCTTTGCAATCGTTGTTAAATCCGTCAAAAACATATTTTGTTTAATTGAAAAATCTAACAAAAGACCTTCTGTTTTACGGTCCTCCGTCACAAAACCGATGCCGTATTTCATCGCTTGGATCGGATTTTTAATCGTCGCTTTTTTTCCATGGATGAAAATTTCACCCTTTGACTTTTTACGGCTTCCGAAAATTGCTTGTGCCACTTCTGTACGGCCTGCCCCCATTAAACCGGCAAATGCCAGGATTTCCCCTTTACGAATCTGAAAGTTAATATCTTTGCATACCGCAGGACATGTTAACCCTTTTACTTCCAAAGCAACGTCCCCGATTTTCGCATCACGGCTTGGGAAGCGTTCACCTAGCTCGCGTCCGACCATCATTTGGACAATTTCATCAAAGGTTGTGTTTGGAATTTCACGAACGCCGACATATTCACCGTCTCGCAAAATGGTAATGCGATCACAAATCGCAAAAATTTCCTCCATACGATGTGAAATATAAACAAATGAAATTCCTTTTGCTTTCAGTTCGCGGATCGTTTCGAAAAGCGTTTCAATTTCACGGTCTGTTAACGCAGCTGTCGGTTCATCCATTACGATATATTTTGCTTCTGAATTGATCGCCTTGGCAATTTCAATTATTTGTTGTTTCCCGACTGATAAGGAACCGGCAGGCTGGCGCACATCAATGTGTAAACCGAGCTTTGCTAATAGTGTCTGTGCTTCTTTGTTCATTTCACGAGTACGCAGGAAGCCCGTGCGTCCGACTGTTTTTTCTTTTCCTAAAAACAGGTTTTCCGCAACAGATAGATGCGGGAGAATATTCAATTCTTGGTGAATCACGTGAATGCCTAAACTTTCTGCGTCCTTTGCAGAAGTAAATGTATATGACTGTCCGTCTACTAGCACATCACCATGATCACGTGAGTAGATGCCGGCTAAAATTTTCATCATTGTTGATTTACCGGCCCCATTTTCCCCCATTAGCGCGTGGATTTCACCATTTAATAACGTGAATTCAACATTGTTTAATACGACATTGCCACTGAATGCTTTTCTTATGCCCTTCATTTCAATCATTTTCCGACACCTGCCTTAAAAAATTACGCCACTTTGTAGCATGATGTTTGCGTATGGTGTTATTTCACCTGTACGAATAATGACTTTTGCTTCGCTCGACATTTTTTTGAATTGCTCATGGGATATATATGTAACCGGTCCCACATTTTGCAAAACAGAAGAATGAATTATTTCGTTAGCAGTTTTTATTTCTTCAGCTAAGTAACTATGTTCTACTTTTAAATCCTCCAAAACGACTTCTAAAATCGTCATAAATCCTGGTTCCCCCAGTTTATATGCTAGATCAATACATGCAATACCATCTGGAATCGGTAAGCCGCAATCGGCAATGACGATTTTATCTGTATGACCTAAACGTGCAAATATACCGGCCAATTCACGATTTAAAATGCCCTGTTTTTTCATTTTGCGCCTTCCTTTCGGGCAATCACTTCCGCTAATCTTGGCATACCACCTTGTGCACCGAATTTTTCAACGGATAATGAGGCCGCGATATTCGCAAAAGATACTGCTTCCTCAATCGATTGACCGTTTGTGATCGCATGCGCGAATGCACCGTTAAATGTATCGCCGGCACCTGTTGTATCGACAGCTGTCGTAGTATACCCTTTTACATGTACATGTTTTTCGCCATCAAAGTAGCGTGCACCATCATCACCTAATGTCACAATTAACTGATTTGGATATTTCTCTAATGCTGCTTCCACATCGTCTCCAAATAGTAATGCACATTCGGTTTCGTTTGGCGTTAAGTAATCAATATACGGCATCCAATTAATGTTGAAGTTTGCTGCTGGAGCCGGGTTAAATAGCACTGGAACTTGGAGCTCCTTGCATAATTTCAAGCTATACGCAATCGTTTCTACCGGAATTTCAAGCTGCATCACAACTAATTGGCTTTTTCCAATAACATCTTTTGCTTTGGCAACCACTTCTGGTGTTATTTTAGAGTTGGCACCTGGTACAACGACGATACGATTGTCTGATTCATGGAGTAAAATATTAGCAATGCCTGTTGCACCATCTGTATTCATAACTAAGCTAGTATCTATATTTGCTTTATTCAAATTTGCACGAAGCTCCACACCGAAGCTATCCGAGCCTACTGCGCCTAACATTTTAACTTGGCTGCCTAAATGTGCGGCGGCTACTGCCTGATTTGCGCCTTTACCGCCTGGGGCCGTTGTAAATAAACTTCCTAAAACGGTCTCCCCTTGTGTTGGAAAAACCTCCATTTGTACAACTAAGTCCATATTAATACTTCCTATTACCGTAATCATTTTGCAGCTTCCTTTCTTGTTGTACCCCGCACAATTAACTGTGCATCTATATTCAATACCGTTTGTTTTATTTCTTTTCCTTCAATCTGCTCGATCAACATTGCAGCAGCAGCAGCACCCATTTTATATAAGTCCTGACCGACTGTTGTTAACGGCGGTGACACCATCTCACCGAGCTCAATTCCATCAAAGCCTACGATTTGCAGTTCTTCCGGTACGCGTTTTCCAAGCTTATGTGCAATATGAAGTGCAGCAATGGCTAATGTATCGCTGCTTGCAAAAATCCCATCAATATACGGGTGTATTGCCAGCGTCTGTTCAATCACTTCGGCAGCAGCTTTAAAATCAAATGATGTTGTTACAACAATTGAATCTGCCCCATGCTCATCAGTTGCTTCTAGAAATCCTATAAATCGGTCATCCGCAGTTTTTATGCCTTTTGGTCCACGTATGCATAATAAATTTCCCGCGCCATTTGTGAGCAAATATTCCGTCCCAAGCTTGGCCCCTTTCCGGTTATCAGTTGCCACGGTTGGCACAGCGGCATCAATCATTCGGTCCAGTGCAACGATTGGCGTATTATTTGCCATGTAAACGGAAGGATCCATCAGGCTTGTTGTCACAATTAACCCTGCAACATATGTTTGTGATAAGCGCTCTATATATAATAATTCTTTTTCCATTTGCTCGTCTGAGTTGCAAAGAACAACTGTATAGCCATAAGACCAGGCCATATCTTCCACTGCCCGAGCCAATTCCGGGAAGTATGGATTTTTTATATCCGGCACAATCAGACCGATGATATTGGATTGTTTTTTACTCAATGAACGTGCAACACTGCTAGGCTTATAATCCAGCTCCTGGATTGCCTGTTTAATACGTTTTGATGATTTTTCACTTACATAACCGTTTTGATTTAGGTAGCGCGATACTGTCGCCACAGAAAGATTCGCAATCTTTGCCACATCTTTAATGTTAACCATCTATTCGCCCCCTAAAATAAAATGTGTTACCGGTTACATAATATATGCTATACAATACAAATTGTCAACGAAATAAAGGACATAAAAGACGGGAAAATAGCTTTTTAAACTTAAGATCTATGTATTCAAACGAAAAATATCCCATATTAAGCTATACTGAAATATCGAAAATGACATACTAATATTTTGATTTACGTGTCTCTGTCTTTGCATGGATACAAAGCCGGGGCTGATGCAATAATGTAAAGGTTTAATTCGCCGTCTTGTCATAACCGTTAGTTTGTTTGGTCTTCTAAAAATGGTACAATAGGATGGAGAGAAAAGTTGAAAGTCGACTTGTGGAAATATAAACACAAGGTGGAAGAAAGGCATTCGATGTTCACAGTAATATAATGTCTTTCGAACAAAAGATAAGGAAGGTTCTCCATGCAAAATAATCAAACAAGGAAGCTGGCACATGGTGCGATGATGGTTGCTCTATTTACTGTGTTAATGGCAATCGTATTTTATATGCCTGTGGTGAAAATTATAGCAGCGATAATCGCGCCGTTACCGATTATTTGGTATAGTGCAAATTACGAACGAAAATACTCGTTTTTAGTTGCCGGCATTGCGGTAATTGTTACTTTTTTTATTGGTGGATTGCTACTTATTCCCGCTTCATTAATTTTTGCAGCAGCAGGATTGACGATAGGGGATGCCATTTATCATAAAAAAAGCAAAGTATTTATGTTTATATCTACGAGCATCAGCCTACTCATTACATTTGCCATTCAATATGTAATTGCGGTGCGTCTATTTGAATTTGATTTTATTCGAAATTCGCTGGATCTTATGAAAACAGGCTATTTAGAATCGATTAAAATGACGGAAAAACTGACTGGGCAAGCGACGCCTAAAGAAGCGCTGGATAATTTGAATAATATGTTAAACACATTGGAAATGACGATTCCGGCCGCTGTTACGCTTGCTATGCTGACATCTGCGCTTGTGCTCATCTCGGTGAACCTGCCAATTTTAAAGCGTTTAAAAGTAGATGTGCCAAAATTTTCGAAGTTTAGTGAATTGCGGTTGCCGCGTTCGGTCTTATGGTATTACTTAATCGTTTTATCGATTAATATATTCATTCGTCCAGATCCGGATTCTTCATTAGCAATCATTATGTTAAATATATCAATGATTTTATGGGTATTGCTGACGATCCAAGGAATCTCGTTTATCCATTATGCTCTTGATGCATTTGGCTATCCGAAATTTATAAAAGTATTAAGTACATTTATAGCGATACCTCTTTATTCATTCGTTATTTTAGTAGGTATTATTGATTTAGGCTTTAATGCAAGAGATTACATTCAAGAAAAGAGTCAAAAATGAGGAGCTGATTGAAATGGGGATTTTTCGCAAAAGACCAATTCGATATCCACTTTTAGTATTAGTCTTACTAGGTGCAGTAGCAGCTATCCTTATTATGATGTGGAATGTATGGATTGGGGTCGCCTTTATATTAGTGTATGCGGTTGCTGCCTATTATACGTTAAAGATTGAACTATTGACGTATATAGAAACAGAAAAGCATATTGAATCACTTTCGTATCGTATGGAAGATGTAGGAAAAGAAGCGTTTTTAGAAATGCCGTTCGGGATATTATTAATGAATGATGAAATGACGGTGGAATGGGCAAATCCGTTTATGCTTCGTGTTTTACAGCAAGAATCTTTAATCGGATATGAATTGGACACGATTTCAGAGGAGCTGCCGGCACTTGTGAATCAAGATCAAAAAAATGAAACGGTAATCGCCATACATGATCGAAAATATCATATTTTTTATAAAAATGAAGAAAAGCTGTTTTATTTCTTCGATGTAACGAAACAAGTGCAAATAGAGAAGCAATATTTAGCGGAACGTACAGTACTCGCAATTCTATTTATCGACAACTATGATGAGCTTACATCAGGCATGGATGACCAAGCACGAAGCGTAACAAATACGATGGTCACCTCTATTGTGAATGAATGGGCGGCGCATTATGATATTTTTGTAAAAAGAATTGCATCTGACCGCTTTATGGCTGTATTAAATGAATCGATTTTGACTGAACTTGAGCAAAAACGTTTTTCGATTTTGGATGTAATACGCGAGCGTACGATGATGCAGAAAAATTTATCATTAACTTTAAGCATTGGAATCGGCGCAGGCTCTCAATCATTGGTGGAGCTTGGACAGTTGGCCCAGTCGGGACTCGATTTAGTATTAGGACGCGGCGGCGACCAAGTGGCGATTAAGCAATCGAACGGTAAAATCCGCTTCTATGGCGGGAAAACGAATCCTGTCGAAAAGCGCACGAGGGTACGTGCCCGTGTTATATCACATGCACTCAGTGATTTGATTCAAGATAGTGATCGCGTATTTGTAATGGGGCATAAAAACCCGGACATGGACTCGATCGGTGCATGTGTAGGCGTTCGTAAAATGGTCGCAATGAATGGGATTGAAGGTTTCGTTATTGTAAATTTCGATGAAGTTCATGGAAGTGTGGACAGATTAATGACCGAGTTGGAGCAAAAAACTGATTTTTACGGAAGCTTTATTGCACCTGACGAGGCTTTATCGAAAATGACGCCAAAATCCCTTGTTGTAATTGTTGATACACATAAACCTAGCATGGTTATTGATAGCCGCTTATTAAGTAAATCGGATAAAGTGGTTGTCATTGACCATCATCGTCGCGGCGAGGAATTTATTAATAATCCGACATTAGTCTATATGGAGCCATATGCTTCCTCTACAGCGGAATTAGTAACAGAGCTTTTGGAATACCAGCCGCAAAATGAAAAATTGCTGCCGCTTGAAGCAACAGCATTATTATCTGGTATTATAGTGGATACGAAAAGCTTCACCCTTAGAACAGGCGCACGGACATTTGAAGCCGCATCTTATTTGCGGACATTTGGAGCAGACACGGTGTTAATACAGCGATTATTAAAAGAAGATGTGGAAACTTATGTCACGCGTTCGAAAATTATCCAAACTGTTCAATTCCCGTTTAAAGGAATTGCGGTTGCATATGGTGAAGATTCAAAAATATATGATTCAGTATTAATCGCACAAACAGCGGATATTTTATTGACGATGAAAGATGTCGGTGCGTCATTTGTCATTGCACATCGCAGTGACGGGCTGATCGGCATTAGTGCACGGTCATTGGGAGAGGTAAATGTCCAGCTTGTCATGGAGAAGCTTGGCGGTGGCGGCCACCTTACAAATGCCGCTACTCAAATGGAGGCAAGTTCCATTGACGAAGTAAAAAAATATTTATATGAAGCCATTGGTGAAATAGTCGAAGGGAGCAAGGAATCATGAAAGTAGTATTTTTAAAAGATGTAAAAGGTAAAGGCAAAAAAGGCGAAATTAAAGAAGTGGCAGAAGGCTATGCACGCAACTTTTTAATAAAGAACGGCTATGCAAAAGAAGCAAATAACCAAGCGATGAGTGAATTGCAAGGTCAAAAGCGCCTAGAAGAGAAAAATGCAGCAGCAGAACTGCAGGCTGCAAAAGATTTAAAAGAACAATTGGAAGCAATTACAGTAGAGGTGAAAGCAAAATCAGGTGAAGGCGGCCGCTTGTTTGGTTCTGTTTCCACAAAGCAAATTGCTGACGCATTACAAAAAAAGCATGGTTTTAAAGTAGACAAACGTAAAATGGATTGCAATGAAGGTATTCGTTCATTAGGCTTTACTAACGTTCCTGTTAAATTACATCAAGATGTAAAGGCCACTTTAAAAGTACATGTAATTGAAGAATAAGGAGCCACAACAATGAACGAATCCATGATGGACCGCGTTCCGCCGCATAATAATGAAGCCGAACAATCGGTTATTGGCGCCGTTTTCCTTGAGCCGCAAGCACTTATAACAGCATCCGAAATTGTAATTGCCGATGATTTTTATCATATTGCACATCAAAAAATCTTCCAAACGATGCTGAACTTAAGCGACCAAGGAAAAGCGATTGATGTTGTTACTGTTACAGAAGAATTATCGGCAAAAAAAGAGCTTGAGGATATCGGCGGTTTAAGCTATATTACGGAACTTGCAAATGCGGTTCCGACAGCCGCCAATATTGCCCATTATGCAAAGATTGTAGAGGAAAAGGCGATTTTGCGCCGACTTATTAGGGTTGCCTCGAAAATTGCGGATGATGGATATACGCGAGAAGACGAAGTAGAAGTTTTATTGGCAGAAGCCGAGAAGAAAATGCTGGAAGTCTCAAACCGCAAAAATGCGGGCGATTTTAAGCATGTAAAGGATGTACTAGTCCAAACATTTGATAATATTGAGCAGCTTCAATCACGTGACGGGGACGTGACAGGTATTCCGACGGGCTTCCGTGACTTGGATAAAATGACTGCCGGTTTCCAGCGCAATGATTTAATTATCGTTGCAGCTCGTCCGTCGGTAGGTAAGACAGCTTTTGCCCTGAATGTTGCCCAAAGCGTTGCCGTTAAAGCACGTGAAAATGTCGCGATCTTTTCTTTGGAGATGGGTGCAGACCAGCTTGTCATGCGTATGCTTTGCGCGGAAGGGAATATAGATGCACAACGCTTGCGTACTGGCGCTTTAGAGGCGGAGGATTGGAGCAAGCTGACGATGGCAATGGGAAGCTTATCGAATTCCGGGATTTACATTGATGATTCTCCAGGCGTACGGATGACTGATATTCGCGCCAAGTGCCGCCGATTAGCAAAAGAAAGCGGATTAGGCATGATTTTAATTGATTACTTGCAGCTGATTTTAGGCAGCGGGAAGCCTGGCGAAAACCGTCAGCAGGAAGTATCGGAAATTTCACGTTCGTTAAAAGGTTTGGCGCGCGAATTAAAAGTGCCGGTAATCGCACTGTCACAGCTATCCCGTGGTGTAGAGCAGCGTCAGGACAAGCGCCCGATGATGAGTGACTTGCGTGAGTCGGGTTCGATTGAGCAAGATGCCGATATCGTTGCGTTTTTATATCGTGATGATTATTATGATAAAGAATCGGAAAGCAAAGATATTATCGAAATTATTATTGCAAAGCAGCGTAATGGTCCAACAGGTACGGTAAGTTTGGCATTCCGTAAAGAGTACAATAAATTCTTGAATTTGGAATTTACCCCGCCACCACGCGAGGAATAATAGTTAAACACGAACACTCTATGGAAGTTATATAGATGTTCGTGTTTTTTAATGTGAAAAAACTATAGATTTTCGCATATCTTCTTTCACTAGAGTAAATGGGTAGCGTAAATTCTATCACTACATTTCTAAAGCGAAACTTCAATTACACCATCCACTCATTATTCGCCTTTAACGGCATTAATTTTTTAAGGTTTCGTGCGGGATGAAAGGCTACATAAAAATACTTTCCTTCTACTAATAAGTAAATGGAAGCTATGTTTTGCTAATGAAAAGAATAAAAAAAGTAGCAAGTGAATATAAAGATAGAGAGTCGTCCATTCTATTAATGAGAATGTAACAACTTTTTAGAAAATAATACAATTTCATTACAAAAGTAGCGAATTAGTTCATTTGAATTGTGAAATATGGTACATTATCAAAGTGTGTTTAAACTTCCCTAAATAGAAGTTCTTATTTTTATGTAAGGATGAATGCCGGCTGCTGACTTTTTAAGTATGCAAAACATAGTTAAAAGAAGTGAATCAGCTGTAGAGAAGTATCACAGAATTTTTATAGGAAGCTTTTCGGATGAACTCGAAAAAATCCGAGCAATTGCGCAATGACGTAATTGATTAAGGGGTATACTACATTTTTTATAGATCAGACATTGTTGGAAGGAGCTTTATCATGAGTTCAAAAGGAAACAAGTTAGACTTAAACAATTTAAAGCTAAGTCTAATGAATCGTCACAATGGAAAACTGAAAATGGCTGCAATTTTTGCATTACTCGTTTCTACAGTGACATTCAATCTAGGTTTCGCGAATGAAACAGATAAAGAAAAATTCGCTAAAATTTACCATGTGTATGTAGCAAATACATACGTTGGGGCTGTTGCCGATGAAGCAACAATTAATGAAGTCGTACAACAAAAAGAACTAGAGGCAAGCGAACAATACGAAAATTTAGCTATTGATGCAAGTGCCGACCTTACGATTATTCCGGAACAAGTATTCAAAGTGGAAGCAAATGAAGAGCAAACGTTAAGAGACCTTCAAGAAGCATTGACAGTCCAAGCACAGGCCTACTCTCTACAAGTAGGGGAAACAGTCGTTGCTTCATTGAAGGACAAAGCAGAGTTTGAAGCTGTAATTGACGGATTAAAGCTTCAATATGTTACACAAAAACAGTTAAATGAATTGGAAAACAATTCAACTAATGAATCTTTACCCGAATTGAAAAAAGATGAAACACGTCTTATCGATGTCGATTTATCGGCACCGATTACAGGGCAGGAAATGTTGGCAAAGCCGGCTGAAATCGTTTCTGTACAACAGGCGGTCCAATTATTGCAAACCGGTTCCCAACAGCAAGAAACGTATACGGTAAAAGCAGGGGATGTGCTAGGCTCGATCGCCAAGGCACATCATTTAACGACAGCCCAATTACTGTCATTGAATCCTTCGCTTACAGCAGATTCGGTACTGCAAATCGACCAGCAATTAAATGTTACAGTGGAAAAGCCTTTTGTTACTGTAAAGGCGATTTATGAAAAGAAAAAAGATGAAGAAATCGATTTCGCCAAAATTGTTGAAGAAGATGAAACAATGCTAAAAGGCGAAAAAGTAGTGAAGCAAGAAGGCTCAAAAGGGAAAAAAGAAGTTTCCTACTTGATTACTGAAGAAAACGGTGTACGGACAGAGCGAGTCCAATCTGCCGAAAATGTGCTAGTAGAGCCCGAAAATCGCGTTGTCGTTGTAGGGACAAAGGTAATCCCATCGATTGGGACGGGCACATTTGCTTGGCCAGCCTTTGGAGGATATATTTCAAGTAATATGGGACATCGCTGGGGACGCTATCATTATGGAATCGACATTGCACGACCATCAAACTATACGATAAAAGCATCGGATAATGGTGTTGTCAAAACCGCGGGCACACATTCAACATATGGAAACTATGTTGTGATTGACCATAACAACGGTTTTGAAACGTTATATGCCCACTTATCACGAATTGATGTATCTGTTGGACAAGTGCTGGAACAAGGATCTGCTCTTGGGCAAATGGGTTCGACAGGCCGCTCAACCGGAACACATCTGCATTTTGAAATCCACAAAGACGGTGCTGAAGTAAACCCGTTGTCATATTTAAATTAAATTTTAGCAGTCCAAGCAAAAGCTGGGCTGCTTTTTCTTTCATATAGCGATCAAGGAGATGTGAAAAAAAATTATAAAATATTGTTAAATATAAGGAATATTTCCCGGAAAATAATTTGGGAAAAATATCTGTATAATGCACCAAACGGCAAACCGTGATAGAGTAGGAATAGTAAAAATAAAGATATCCTTTCATTTATATAGAATTTCATAGGAAAAGAGGAATACATGATGGATAAAACAATTTTAGTTGTAGACGATGAAAAGCCGATTGCAGATATTCTGCAATTTAATTTAATTAAAGAAGGTTACCGTGTGATATGTGCATACGATGGAGACGAGGCATTGCAAAAGGTAGAAGAAGAACAGCCAGATTTAATGTTGTTGGATATTATGCTGCCAAAACGCGATGGCATGGAAGTATGCCGTGAAGTACGAAAAAAATACGATTTCCCGATTATTATGCTAACCGCAAAAGGCTCGGAGATTGATAAAGTTTTAGGTCTTGAGATGGGCGCGGATGATTATGTGACGAAGCCATTTAGCACGCGTGAGCTCATTGCACGTGTGAAGGCAAATATGCGCAGATTAAATGTGCCGGCTCAAGTAGAGGAAGCAACAGCCGAAACAAATGATATCGTTGTTGGCTCATTGACGATCCAACCTGACGCTTATTTAGTATTGAAGCGCGATGAGGCAATTGAATTAACACACCGCGAATTCGAGCTATTGCATTATTTAGCGAAACATATCGGCCAAGTAATGACGCGCGAGCACCTGCTGCAAACGGTATGGGGCTACGATTATTTCGGTGATGTGCGCACAGTGGATGTGACAATTCGGCGTTTACGCGAAAAAATTGAGGATAATCCAAGCCATCCATTATGGATTGTGACAAGACGAGGGGTCGGCTATTACTTAAGAAATCCTGAGCAGGAGTAAATTACATGCAAAAAGTGAGCTTTTTTAAGTCCATCCATGTAAAGCTTGTATTAATTTATGTGCTATTAATCATTATTGCACTTCAAATTATTGGCATCTATTTTTCCAAGCAGCTTGAGACGAATTTAAAAACGAATTTCCAGGATTCGATTAGACAAAGAATCGAGCTTGTGCATTATAGTATCCGGGAAGAAATGATTAAAGAGAGAAATGATGAGTCGCCTTCATTGGAAGAGAGCTTAAATGCGATTTTACAGGAGTTTTCCACGGAAGATATCAATAAAATCCATGTCGTGAACAATCGCTATAAAGTGTTGGCCACTTCTGACACCACCAATCAAACCGTAGTAGGGCAGCGGGCAAATGAAGATCTCATACGGCAGGCGATCTCTGCTGAAACATTGTTGGACAGCATTTCCCTTGACCGGGATACTGGGCAGAGGGTATGGATATTAGCATTGCCTATTACCGACACAGTAGGATCGAATGGAGAAGTTAGAGGGGCAATCTATGTACAGTCGGATATCGAAAAGGTATATGAGCAGCTAAGTGAAATTAATCGTATTTTTGCAGCGGGCATTGCGATGTCGCTCGCGATTACGATAATTTTGGGAGTATTGGTCGCACGGACGATTACCCGCCCGATATCGGATATGCGAAAACAAGCGCAAGCGATGTCAAAAGGGAATTATTCGCGTAAAGTGCGGGTATACGGCACGGATGAAATCGGTCAGCTGGCGATTGCATTCAATCACTTAACAAATCGCTTGCAGGAGGCACAGTCCACAACAGAAGCAGAACGACGCAAATTGGCGAGTGTGCTTAGCAATATGACGGATGGCGTTATTGCGACCGATCGCAAAGGGAAAATCATATTAATTAATGAACCTGCTTTAGATTTGCTTCATGATACGCGTGAGTCAACACTGAACCGCCCTATAGCTTCTGTATTAAGATTGGACCAGGAGTATAGCTTTGAAGATTTGATCCATATGAAAGAGCCGGTGAATCTGGATTTCAGCATGTACGAAGCACCGTATGTTCTGCGTGCGAACTTTTCAGTAATCCAAAAAGAGACCGGATTTGTGAACGGTTTGATTACCGTGTTGCACGACATTACCGAGCAGGAGAAAATCGATATGGAGCGTCGTGAATTCGTTGCGAACGTATCACATGAGCTGCGTACACCGCTTACAACAATGCGCAGTTATTTAGAAGCATTGGCGGACGGGGCTTGGCAAGATGAACATATTGCGCCTACATTTTTAAACGTAACCCAAACAGAAACAGAGCGCATGATTCGTCTTGTGAATGATCTGCTGCAGCTATCGAAAATGGATAGTCAGGAATATGAGCTGAATTTAGAAGTTGTGGAATTTAATAAGTTCTTTACCCGTATCATTGATCGCTTTGAAATGTCGAAGTCACGGAATGTAGAGTTTATTCGCCTGCTTCCTGACAAAAGTTACTTTGTTGAAATCGATACGGATAAGTTGACACAAGTAATCGATAATATTATTTCAAATGCGCTGAAGTATTCTCCAGATGGCGGGAATATTCGTTTTGGCTTTACAGTGCATGATAATATGCTGCGCGTTATGATATCGGATGACGGTATGGGAATTCCGAAAGAAAATGTGGCGCGGATTTTTGATCGTTTCTATCGTGTAGACCGTGCGCGTGCAAGATCGATGGGCGGAACAGGCTTAGGTCTTGCGATTGCACGTGAAATGATTGAAGCGCATGGCGGAAAAATCTGGGCGGAAAGTGAGGAAGGCCAAGGTACTACGATATTCTTCACCTTGCCGTATGAATTGGATGAAGCGGGGGATTGGGAATGAAATATATCGAGCAAATAAAGTCACTTTTATTAGCATTCCTCGTTTTACTGAGTATCGTCTTTACCCTTCTTATTTGGAATTACAAGCCGGACTATGAATTGATAGGGGAATCGCAGATCGATGAAGTTTTAATCGGAAAGCCAAAGGAATTACAGGATGTGCTCAAGCCATATCGACTGCTGTACCGCCAAAATGACCAATTTTCCGGTACCGTGTCTCCGAATGTTCTGAACGATTTCTACAGTTATTTACGAACATGGCAAACGTATGAGCTTGATTTGATCGACAGCAATCTTTCCAATCAGAAAATGAATGGAATTTTAAGAAAGAACAATCGTGTAACAATGTTTTTCAATGATGAAGTACCGTTGCAAGTCTTTTCAAACGTATTATCATTCGATGATAACGATGTACTGGATGCAAGCTTTACACATCTCATTGTAGACTGGTCAAATGTAAGCGCGAATAATCAATTGCAGCTGCTCTTTTTAAATACAGAAAAGCGATTATTATTTAGAGCATATGCAGATTTGCTGGATACAGACCAATTTTTGGCGGAAGTGATTGAGCCATCAGGCAATTATAGTCCATACATTGAGATAGAGCGCGAAGCTTCACGTTCCTTATACGTAGATCAAAACCCGATACTGTCGACGCGCTATAAATATTTGGTCGATGAGATTTCGCCGGATGTATTTAAATCGGTCGTCTTCAGCAATCCGAAAATTGTTCAGCGCAGCGAAGAAAATGAACAGTCTGAAAAGTATACAGATGATATATCGTTTATGACGGTAGATAAAAAGAATCGCATTTTCAATTATGTGTACCCGCTTGCAGAAAGCATTGCACCGATCCCCTCATCAAAATTATTGGTGGACAGCTTTGATTATGTAAATGACCATGGCGGCTTTACGCTGGATTACCGCTTCTCCACGATGAACATCGGAAAGCATATGACCGAATACCAGCTGTTTTTGCAGGGGTATCCAATATACAGCAAAACGACGACAACCCGGATCTTGACGACATGGGGAGAAAACCGGATTTTCCGCTACCGGCGTCCCTATTATTCAATCGAATCGGATATTCCCACAGAACGGGCACAGAAAAAATTAGTATCCGGTGAACAGGCAATAGAGTATATTCTTACAATGGAGGATTATCCATTCAAAGAGGTGGATGAAGTCGTTGTCGGCTATTATTTAATGCAGGACAAGGAAGATGAAAAAGTATTTATTTTAGAGCCGAGCTGGTTTGCCATTTCGAACAATGAGTCGACACACATTTCACCTGAGCTTGCAGGGGGGATCACAGATGGATTGGAATAGAACGAAATCTATTTTTATATGGGTGTTTCTCATACTGAATCTCTTTTTGTATACCCAGTATTTAGAGAGTTATAACGAAGGGCGGAAAATCGAGGTATTAGGGGAAACTACAAAAATTGAGGCACATTTGAAAGAGGACAATATTACGTATATTGCACTTCCGAATAATAATGAAAGCGCAGCGTATTATTCGGGGCAGATTAAAAATTTTTCCCCATCTGAAGTTCCGTACTTTGCAAATCAGATCACAACAATCGAAAATGACAATAAGCTCGTTGTGGCGATGGAAAAGCCTGTAAAGCTTCAGGAAAATGCGGCACGTGACCCCTATACCGAATTTCTTCACAGCTATGTGCATGAAGGGGATTCTTATGTTTTATGGAATGTAGATGAGGAAAAAAAAGAGGCGACATTTTTCCAGAAGGTAAATAACTTAACGCTCTATTACAATGTGCGCGGCTATGTGAAAATTTATTGGAATGATGATAATCGCATCATTGCATATGAGCAGACTATGCTGGAAAAGCATGAGAAATTGGACAAGCAGCAAAATTTATTAACATCGAAACAAGTGTTGCAAATTTTGTATGGCAGGAATTTATTGAAACCGGATTCTCAAATTTTGAATATGAATCTTGGCTATTCAACAATTGTTCAACTAACACAAACACAGGTTTTCGCTCCGACATGGGAAGTGCGTGTGAAGTTAGCAGACGGCACAGAGGAAATACATTTCGTGAATGCCGTTCAGGGGAAGATTGTGGAAATCCAAAATGATTTATCCGAAATTGTCGAGCAGACAGAGGATTTGGAAGAGTAAGGAGTTTTAATAATGCGATTTAGTGTTTTAGCAAGCGGCAGTACTGGCAATGCTGTCTACGTGGAAAATGATGAGCATTCATTTTTAGTCGATGTAGGATTAAGCGGGAAAAAGATGGAGCAACTGTTTGCTAATATTGATCGTGATATGAAAAATTTATCAGGCATTTTAGTAACGCATGAGCATAGTGACCATATTAAAGGGCTTGGTGTTATTGCACGCAAATATAATATCCCTGTCTTTGCAAACGCGAAAACATGGACAGCAATGGACGGGTTGGTCGGGACAATTCCAACAGATTTGTGCTTCGATTTTGATATGGAAACAGTGAAGACTTTCGGGGGGCTCGATATCCAGTCATTTGCCGTATCCCACGATGCAGCAGACCCGATGTTTTATACATTCAACGAAGATGGACGAAAGCTTGTCGTTATTACAGATACAGGCTATGTAAGCGATCGTATGAAGGGATATATTGCTGCAGCGGATGCCTATGTATTTGAAAGCAATCATGATGTAAGCATGCTTCAAATGGGTAAGTACCCTTGGAATATTAAGCGCCGCATATTATCGGATGTCGGCCATGTCTCGAATGAGGATGCAGCAGTGGCGATGGCGGATGTCGTAGCCGAAAAGCCGACGCAAATATATTTGGCGCACTTAAGCAAAGACAATAATATGAAAGACTTGGCGCGCATGAGCGTTGAGCAAACATTGCAATCATGCGGAATTATTGCGGGCGAATATTTGCATTTGCACGATACGGACGCAGTTGAACCGACAAAGCTTGTAACAGTGTAAAAAAGGGTAAGAATAAGGTGTGTTGAAAGTGTATACTTTCAGCACGCCTTTTTTGGCTGGATTTTCAGTGATTTTTTAAGTAGGTTTTATGCAATTTTCATCTAATTTTAATGTTAGATGTGTATGCTAACAGTATGAAAAGTAACGAAAGGATGATGGATATGGGTTATTTTCCTGAGGATGAAAAAAAGGAAATTCAATATGACCGTGCCACAGAGCTTGAGGCTCGTTTAAAAAGAGAAGAGGAAGAAAGACAGCAGCGCCAAAACAAAAAAAATAGAAAAGGCGGCAATAAATTCGGCTACTTTTTATCAGGCTTGAGCGGTGTTGTAGTCGGTGCATTATTACTATGGCTATTATTGCCGTCGCTTGCCAATCAGCTGCCGGGTGCTAATGGGACAAACTCTGTTTCGAACGGATCATCAGGCACAACGATTAGCCAAACTGCTACAGAAGTAACGACAGATGTGACAAATGCGGTAGAAAAAGTATCAAGCGCAGTTGTAGGGATAACAAATATCCAAAAAGCGGCACCGAACTTCTGGAACCAAAGCTCAGGCGAAACCCAAGCTGTCGGAAGCGGTTCGGGTGTTGTTTATAAAGTAGAAAAAGACCATGCCTTCATTATAACGAATTATCATGTTGTGGAAGGTGCGGAACAAATAGAAGTAACATTGGACGATGGGTCAAAAGTGGAAGCACAGCTTGTCGGTGAAGATATGTGGACAGACTTGGCGGTGATTTCGATTCCAAGTGAAGGTATTGAAACAGTGGCGCAATTCGGCGATTCGGACGTATTAAAGCAAGGTGAAACGGTGATCGCCATCGGGAACCCGCTAGGCTTGGATTTTTATGGTTCGGTTACGACAGGCGTTATTTCAGGTAAAGATCGCTCCGTACCAGTCGATTTAAACGAAGATGGAGTGGAAGACTGGTCCACGGAAGTATTGCAAACAGATGCGGCGATTAACCAAGGGAATTCCGGCGGTGCATTGATTAATATAGCAGGTGATTTGGTCGGTATTAACTCAATGAAAATTGCGCAATCATCTGTTGAAGGTTTAGGCTTTGCGATTCCGATCAATTCAGCGATTCCGGTCATTGAGCAATTGGAGAAGCATGGGGAAGTCCAACGTCCAACGATGGGGATCTCCTTAGTGGATTTAACAGAAGTGCCGGCATATTATCAGCAGCAAACATTGCAGTTGCCTGAAGAAGTAACAAACGGTGTCGTTATTTCACAAATTGTGCGCGGCTCGGCTGCAGAGAAAGCTGGCTTGCAGCAATATGATGTCATTGTGGAAATGGATGGCCAAAAAATTGAAAATGCAATCGAGCTTCGTAAACATTTATATAATGAAAAATCGATTGGCGATACATTGCAAATAAAAGTGTACCGACAAGGCAAGCTTATCGAGGCACAATTGGAATTAGTGGAAAATGCGCAATTATAAATTGTGGATAACTGAATAGAACGATAATTTTATACACAACAGGCAGAGAAGAAAAAGGCTTTTCTTTTCTACCTGTTTTTTGTTTGTTACAATGGATTGTGGATAACATCTTGTGAATTGTGTATAAGTTTGTGGAAATTTCAGAAAAGAAAGAAGGATTAAAAATGAAAAATTTTAGCTGTGAAACCCATATAGATCATGCTTTAGATATGCATGTCGCAGAGACGGAACAATTCCCGATGATGGATTTTTTAACAGAAGACGAAAAGTTATCAACAACTTGTTCTTATTGTGAAGAACAGGCAACATATATTGTATCAAGTAAATAACTTTACACAATATATAGTTTTAACTTGTGGATATGTGTATAACTTTTGTGGATAACTTGTTTGTAAATGGAATGTAAAGGTGGATAAGTTGTGAATATTACAATCATCTCAGTCGGCAAACTTAAGGAAAAATATTTGAAGATGGGCATTGAGGAATATGTGAAGCGTTTAGGCGGCTATGCAAAAATCGATTTAGTCGAAGTGCCCGATGAAAAGGCGCCGGAGCAATTGAGTGAAGCGGATATGGAAATCGTGAAACGGAAAGAAGGCGAACGCATCCTTGCAAAAATTAACGAAGGCACATATGTTATCGCACTCGCTTTAGACGGGAAAATGAAAACGAGCGAAGAAATGGCTGCCGATTTGGATGCACTTATGACATATGGCAAGAGCAAGGTCGCTTTTGTTATCGGCGGTTCGCTCGGTTTACATGAAGATGTATTAAAGCGTGCAGATGAAAAGCTGTGTTTCGGCAAGATGACATTGCCGCACCAGCTCATGAAGCTGGTGCTCGTGGAACAGATTTACCGCAGTTTTCGGATTATTAAGGGAGAACCGTACCATAAATGATGGTAAAGCAGAGAAGTGAATTTGTAATAGATAGAAATACATTAGATAGAGTATTACAAATAGAATTGTAAGAATGTAACATAAGTTTTCGCTTATTAAAATAGGGGGATATGCAATGCAAAATAAAACCGATATTTTAATTTATCAAACAGAAGACGGCAATACAAAGATAGATGTACGCTTAGAAAATGAAACAGTATGGATGACGCAAAAGGCAATTGCTGAACTTTACCAAAAAAGTGTAAATACGATAAATGAACATATAAAGAATATTTATATAGAAGGAGAATTACAAGAGTCGGCAACTATTCGGAAAAACCGAATAGTTCAAACTGAGGGTAATCGTAATGTTGAACGTGAGGTATCTTTTTATAACCTCGAAATGATTCTCGCGGTTGGTTACCGTGTTCGCTCTCACCGAGGTACACAGTTTCGACAGTGGGCTACTGAACGATTAACGGAATACTTGGTTAAAGGATTTACAATGGATGATGATCGTTTAAAAGAGATGCGTAATTTTGGACAAGATTATTTTGATGAATTACTTGAACGAATTCGTGATATTCGTGCTTCTGAAAAAAGATTTTATCAAAAAATTACAGATATTTATGCAACGTCTATTGATTATGAACCTAAAGCAGAAATTACACAGGAATTTTTCGCTACTGTGCAAAATAAGTTACATTTTGCGATTCATGGGCAAACAGCAGCGGAGTTAATAGCGTCTAGATCAGATGCTGAAAAAGAGAATATGGGCCTTACTTCTTGGAAAGGTGACAAAGTACGAAAAGGTGATGTAACAGTTGCCAAAAATTATTTATCTGAAAAAGAACTGAAGTCGATGAATCGTATTGTAACAATGTACTTGGATTATGCTGAGGATCAAGCAGAAAGACAACAGCCAATGTATATGAAAGATTGGACAGAAAAACTGAATGCTTTTCTTCAATTTAATGGTCGAGAGATTCTTGAAAATGCAGGGAAAGTTTCGAAAGCAGTGGCTGACCGATTAGCCGTTCAAGAATATGAAAAATATAATCAAAACCGAATTGCTAACAAATCAAAAGATGATTTCGAACACTTTATTGAAAATAACAATCTTAGAAAGTAAATTTATATGGTAGATAGTTTTACCAACAACAGCGGAGAACCGTACCATAAGTAAGTGCGGTTTCTAGTAAATCATCAATTACAGTCGTTTTATTGTAGTTGATGGTTTATTTTTTGTTATCTTAAGATTAATAATTTGTAGCTAGATTGGGAGGAGGCACAACATAATATCCTAAGAGGAAAGTTAAAAAGGTCAAGATTGGTAAATGTAGCGTTTAATTAAGATTATTTAATAAGTATGTGGAGAATTAACAGATAAATTTGCTAATCTCTTTGTTTTTTGGGAAATAAATTTATAAATGGGGAGATATTTATTTTGAAATTTTTCAAGAAGGATAGAAAATCTGATTATAAGACACATAAAAACTTTAATATTAATGAATTTATATTTGATAATGAAGTAAAAATAAGTGTAGAAAATCTGCTTTTAGAATATCGAGATGAATTTCGTCCGAAATTATTAAAAAAAGAAACTACTACAGATTTTGGTATGGTTATGATTTGTAGTCCATTAATCGAAGAAATAAAGTATTATTTTAATAATGATTTATGTTTATCTGTAGCAACAAGTATTTCTATAAGTAGAAATACAGATTTTAATTTAAGGACACATGCTTATTACGTAGAGAATGCTATAATTAGAATTTCTAATTGTTGGGAGTATCTATTTATTATTTTAAATCAATTTTATCAAACAGATTTAATCGTAGGGCATGATATTAGAGATAAAATAATTTACACAAAGTGTCATGATATCAAATTTATAAAAAAAGGTGAGGGTTATAAAATCAAGGTAACCTCTTTACCAGACAATCAAATCGAAGAGATAAAGCCGGATTTAGAAAAAGAACATAAACTTTTTAATATCTCCATTAACAAAAAAAAGAATATATTCACAAGAATTTTGAAAAAGAAATATACAGTAAATGATAGCCTACAATCATTATTAGATATATATTTTTCAGAAGAAGTTAAAGAAGTTATTGCTTTAAGGAATGAGATGGTTCATAGGAGATCATTAGGGGCTAAATATACTATGGCACCACTAGATGTTATTCCAGGGCAAGGTGTTAGTGTTAATCAGCAAGGGTGGTATTCTTTCAAAGAGATAGACATTAAACTTGAAAAAAACTTAGTAGCTATTCGCCAAGCTATACAATTAATGATTAATATTATTTTTTCTAACGAGGTACCAAATCTAAGTGTTAACGAAAATTTAACATTTTTTGTATTTAAGGTGAAATGTAATAATTGTACAAAAATATTATTAATTAATGATATTATTTTAAAAGGTTTGGAGTCCATTAAAATATCTGCCATTTGTCCAAATTGTAATAGTAAGGATACCGATGTAGGAGAGAAAATGGAGGTTTCTGATAGATATTATTACTCTAACCTAATAGAGTACAATAATTTTTTATTTGATTATTGGAAAAAAGAGGATTAAAAATTAAATGAATTTAATCAGAACTAATAGATGAATGATTTGCTGCAGCCTCTAGCTAGGTAAGTAGGTCGATATCGAGTTCCTTATGTACATTTCCTATAGCGAAGGAAGCAAATAAAAATATAAAATCAAGCTGAACATATTGCTATATCTCTTTTCTATATAACTTGAATTAAAGCTTCTATCTCCTTCAAAGCGGGTAAAGGATACAAACCCACTTTCGAAAGGATGATCTGACATGACACGCAATGAACAACTAGAAGAACTTCGATATGCGATGCGACAAACAAAAGATAAGCGATTATTTGAACGTTACCAGTCTGTACTTTTACATCTTGAAGGAAAAAACAACATTGAAATTGCTTCGATTATTCAACGTAATCGAGCGACTGTTGGTGAATATATTAAAGCCTATAAAAAAGAAGGTATTGCTGGCTTACGTATGGGCATTTCCACAGGTAAACCAAGTCGTTTAACGGTCGAACAGCGAGCTGAACTGGCTGAAATGATTACAGCGAAAACCCCTGCCGATGTAGGGTTCGCGCCGTATACGAACTGGACATTAGCCTTGCTTGTATCACTAGTTGAACGGGAATGGGCTGTTTCCTATTCTTTACGTGGTATGTCAAAATTATTGGAACGCATGCAATTTAGTCACACACATCCTACCTATACGTTGGCGAATGCGGATCCTGAAAAACAAAAGACTTTCAAAGAGGAAACCTTTCCTGTTTTAAAAAAAGCTATTTTATGAAGAAATCGATCATATTCTCTTTCAAGATGAGTCCATGATTCGCGATTATCAAGCGATTCAAAAGTCGTGGTTTTCAAAAGGTAAGCAGCGTCAAATTCCTACGTTTGGCAAGCATCAGGGTGTTAAATTAATGGGTACCTTGAACTACGAAACAGGTGAAATCTTCTGTGTCGAAGAAGAAAAATACGATGCAGAAGTCTTTTTCCGTTTCTTAGAAAAAATTCTCGTACATTATCCACACGGGAAAATTGCGATGGTGCTAGATAACTCCCGCATTCATCATGCAAAGCTCATTCAGCCATTCTTAAACGCGCATCAAAATCGACTACAGCTCGTCTTTTTACCACCTTACAGCCCACAATTGAATTTAATTGAAGGTTTATGGAAATGGTTAAAAGACAGTGTCATTAATAATGTCTTTTTTCCGAGTACGCCGAAAATTAAACTTGCGGTTCGCCAATTTATTAACTGCCAGAACAAAAATAAACAGGGAATAATCGATCGGCTTTGTGTTAGATTCTAAAGTTCAATTTATATAGCATCTAAAAAGTAAATTTTGATTTTAACTAGAAACAAATTTATTCAAGCAATCACTTTCTAGATCAATTTTTGGGTTTTCCATGTTTTATAGGAAAAGAAGTTCAGTTTATAAACTATTAAAATAAAGGATAAAAAAGCCTCAATTTGCTTCACTAAATAGAACTGTATCAAGTTTTCTATTATTCAAATTCACTGATTCCAGCAGCATTCCGGGAAAAAATACGTGAACAAAAACCAGTCTCTCCATACAAACCACTGTCAACTTACGTTAAATAAAATAGAAAATAAATAAATATGGCACACACAGCTATATCCGGTAAAATTTCCGCTTCGCCCGGAAAAGTGCGGCAATTGGCGGGAGCTCTGAACTTCCTCCATTCAACTGTGTGTACTCCTTTTTCTCTGTTACACTTAAATAGTAAAAAAGAACCCGTAGGCGGGACCTTTCGCAAGTGTCCTGCCCACGGGTTCCATAATATTTTCCCCGTCCATTATTAAGGAATCGGCTGTTTTGGTTTTAATTTATCATTGCCCCTTATTGCTAAAGGACCCCACTCTGGATCCTCTTACTTTAGCTGATCATTCAGCACACTATCCTCCAAAACCGAAAATTTATCTCCATATACTTTCGTTATATGTTTTTCACCCCATGAACATAATGAACTTAAAATACTTTCCAGGCTTTGTCCATATTCACTAAGCTCATATTCTACTTTTGGCGGAATTTGATTGTACACAATCCGATTGATGACCCCATCCTCTTCTAGCTCACGCAGCTGCTGGGTAAGCATTTTTTGGGTGATATTTGGCATGAGGCGCTTCAATTCGCTTGTCCGTTTTCTTCCATGAGTCAGATGACAGAGAATCACACATTTCCACTTTCCGCCAATTACTTCCAGTGTCGCTTCAACGGAAATATTATACTTCTTTTTTTGCATAATGTTCCTCCTTATTATAGGCGCAAAAAAGTACCTATATAACGTTTTGGTGCCTATATTACTTTAAAGTGCGTACTTTTATTTATGAACTCTATATATCATAATAACATTTGCAGGCTGATAAACACCATACTTTCTTTCAAATATTATTATTCACTGAAATGAAAGTTTACATGTATATAAAAGAAAAAGGAGAAAAGAATATGGAGTTAAGTAAAAAGCAAAGCATTTTAGCATTGCTTGCTTTAGCGGTAAGTGCATTTGCAATTGGAACGACTGAATTTATCAGTGTCGGATTGCTGCCTCTTATAGCGGAAGATTTAAGTATTCCTGTGACCACTGCAGGATTAACGGTTTCTTTATATGCCTTAGGGGCAACATTTGGAGCACCTATTTTGACAGCTCTGACATCGGGAATGCAGCGTAAAACATTACTGCTTTGGATTATGATTGTCTTCATTATTGGCAATACCCTTGCGGCAATTTCTACAACTATTGGATTGCTGCTGGTGGCGCGAGTAATTTCGGCATTTTCACATGGGGTTTTCATGTCAATCGGATCGACGATAGCTGCAGATTTAGTTTCGGAAAATCGCAGAGCCAGCGCGATTTCCATAATGTTTACAGGTCTAACAGTAGCTACGGTAACGGGTGTTCCTTTTGGTACGTTTATCGGACAGCTGCTAGGTTGGAGAACAGCCTTTATTACCATTGTTATTATTGGTGTTATTGCCTTGATTGCAAATAGCATTCTTGTGCCGTCAAATTTACGGAAAGGAGTAAAAACTTCCTTTAGTGAGCACCTTAAGCTTGTAACGAACGGACGGCTACTGCTTTTATTCATCATTACAGCATTAGGGTACGGCGGTACATTTGTCGTGTTCACCTTCCTGTCCCCGATGCTCCAGGATATTACGGGATTTAAAGAAGGAACTGTGGCCGTCATTTTATTAGCCTATGGACTTGCGATAGCAATCGGGAATATGATTGGAGGTAAATTATCCAATAAGAATCCGCTTGGTGCATTGTTCTATATGTTTATAGTACAGGCCGTCATTTTATTTATTTTAATGTTTACGGCACCATTTAAAGTTGCTGGATTAATAACCATTCTTTTAATGGGGCTGTTGGCATTTATGAATGTGCCGGGGCTGCAAGTATATGTCTTGATGCTGGCCGAGCGCTTTGTCCCTAGTGCAGTTGATGTCGCATCAGCAATAAATATCGCTGCTTTTAATGCAGGGATTGCGCTTGGCTCATTTGTAGGCGGTCTGATTACAGATTCAATTGGACTTATCCATACTTCATGGATTGGGGCACTTATGGTTTTGGCGGCAGCAGTCTTAACAGGATTTAGCAAATATTTGGAACGGAAAGATCTAAAAAGTAATGCATAATAATATTTTGGAGGTTTCAGGAATGATGATAAAAAATTTACAAGATACAACTACTTTGCATAACGGTGTGAAAATGCCTTTGTTCGGACTGGGGGTATTTAAGGTCGAAGAAGGCCCTGAATTGGTGAATGCAGTTAAAAATGCGATTAAACATGGATACCGCAGTGTGGATACAGCTGCGATTTATGAGAATGAAGAAGGAGTAGGAAAAGGGATTAAAGAAGGCTTACAGGAAACAGGCATTTCGAGGGAAGAGCTTTATGTGACGTCCAAGGTTTGGAACGCGGATCTTGGGTATGAATCAACTATCGCTGCATATGAAACAAGTTTAAAGAAGCTTGGCTTAGATTATTTAGACCTGTATTTGATCCATTGGCCGGTTGAAGGAAAATATAAAGAGGCGTGGAGAGCATTGGAAACACTTTACAAAGAAGGCCGGGTAAAAGCAATCGGCGTCAGCAATTTCCAGATTCACCACTTGGAAGAGTTAATGAAGGATGCAGAAATTAAACCAATGATCAATCAAGTGGAACGCCATCCTCGTTTAACCCAAAAGGAACTGCAAGCATTTTGTCAAAGCAATGGTATCCAGCTTGAAGCGTGGTCACCGTTAATGCAAGGCCAATTGCTGGACAATGGCGTTTTACAGAAGATTGCTGACAAGCATCAGAAATCTGTTGCTCAAGTCATTTTGCGTTGGGACTTGCAACAAGGGGTTGTTGTCATCCCGAAATCGACAAAGGAGCATCGAATTGTTGAAAATGCGAATGTGTTTGATTTTGAATTGACGAATGAGGAAATGAAAATCATTGATGAATTGAATCAAAATCTTCGTGTAGGACCAGACCCGGACAATTTTGATTTTTAATATAAAAGAACCCGGACTTCGAGTTCTTATACAGTGCAGGGAAATAGGGAAATGGATCTCTTTTTTCCTGCGCTTTTTTTGAGTGTGCCTGGCATTGCACAATAACCCGGTGGCGAAAATCCGATGCTTAGCTTGGATGCAGAAACTGTTGGCGAAAGATAGCGTGTCCATGGTGACGGAATAGCTGTAGCCCAACATTTTTTAAATAAATATATGTACTCTTGGTTAAACTTTAGAGTGGAAAGTATGAATGCAGACAGTCATTATTAATACTTTTCAAATAAAAATCAATGGAGGATGGCCATGTCAAATATGGGGACAAAGCGCAATAATGCAAAACCCAAGGGTAAGCAAATTGCGGATAAACTAGAAGTAAACCGAAATCTCAGGAATTCCCGGCAAGAGGAGTTTGAATCTGAATTTGATTTCAATGCAGCTTCAGCAAAGGAAAAAAACTTTGTGGAAGCACAAGGCAAAACAGGCATCAAGCAACCTGTAAGTGAACGAACTGCATGGCACTAGTTTATATTTGACAACTATTCAACACATTGAGATGAAGGACTAAGGCATGAGCCTTGGTTCTTTTATTGATTGGAAAGTACATGCAGAAATTATAAAAACTTAGGCACCTTAATACAGTGTCTAAGTTTTTTGTTCAAATTTATTTAGTCGCGCTCATGCTTCTTCGCGTTCCCTTTTATTTCCTCGATTTTCTTCATATACTCCTGATATTCTTTCTCGACATCCGAAGTTGCGGGCAGAAAGGAATCTGGATTTAAATCGACCCGCTTTCCGTACCGACTCATTTGGTAAATAATCATACCGTTGTTTGGCTTTCCATTGAATGTAATCATCGGCACTGCATCGAATAATACATAATAAAAAGCGTAGAATACAAAGCGGTCCCAAAATGTCTTGTATTCCCCAGCCCATCCGTTGGCAATCAAGAAATTGATTGTAAGACCAAGGAATAAATTGATCAAAATTGGCCCCGAGTAGATGCAAATATAAGCGAACTTACTGTCACGCTTTAATTCATCATATGAAAACCAACTATAGAAATGATAGTATTTGCGAATATCAAACATCCCAAGCTTTATAATTCTAGGGCCAGAACCAATTGTTACTCTTGGTTCTGTAACACCAAATAGCCAGCTGACAATTAAGTAGCCCATCTCCCGAAGAAATACAACGGCAGGCAAGATGATAAATGCAGAAATAGTAAGAGATATGAGATCCGATATTCCAAACATATAATATCCACTCCAAACGAATATGTCATAAGTGGATACCCTTCATAAAGTATTTAAAACATATAATCGAAAGGCAAAAAATATATGGATGTTAATATGTTTTAAGAAATAGTCACTTATTCTTTATATCGCTTTCCTGCATTTTTCTAATATTATCCGAATGGTAAGGAGAACCGTCAACTTCATTTACCACGCTAAACGGGTTGCCATCCAAGTCGAAGAAATCGAAACACTTCATACCGCCAAAATCGTCAAGTTCGGTAATAGCGATATTATTGTTTTTAAAATGCTGGTGGGCAGTTTCAATATCGTCAACAATAAAATTATAATAGGAATTTTTCTCGTTACCCTTTGCAGTAAATTCAGTAGGTTGCGTAGTTTCAACTTTTACCAAGGCCAATTGTGTTGATCCTGTCGGCAAATAAAACCCGACGCCATCTTCCCAACGTTCAATTACTTTTACACCAAGGAATTTTTCATACCATTTTGTAGATTCTTCAATATTTGTGACCGGGATAAATATACTGCCTATTTTAAACATGATTTTCCTCCTTCAAATGAAATTCTCGTTTATAACATATATAATATTGTAAAAACTAGACTTACGTATATAAATTAAAATCCCCTCCAAAAAAGAGTTTTTATTTTAACGGATATTTGTACAGAGAAGAGAACGATCCTATAATAATCGGGATTTATATAAGGAGACATAAGCATGCTTACTGTAAGGCAAATATATCAACAAGACTATCCGGCAGGTAAAAAAGTATTTTATAAGTATACATCAGAACAATATTATAATATCCGCATGGAAAGAAAAGAGAATGGCTGGATTTTCATTTTAAACGAAGAACGATTTGATGCCCCTTTTGTGAAAAAAATGGAGGAAGAAATTTTTGAACCATATAAAGAAGGTTCGGAAGTTTATGTAGGGGAAGTTGATGGCGAAGAATGTGCCGTTATAGTAATTCAGCAAATGGAATGGAACAACACATTATTAATCCATGATTTATATGTTGACGAACGATTCAAGAAAATGGGTATCGGTAGAACATTAATTGAAGCAGCTAAAAAGAGAGCGGCCGAACTAGGAGTAAGGTCGATAACATTGGAAACGCAAACAGCCAATTATCCAGCTGTCCAGTTTTATTTAAAAAATGGTTTTGAACTGATTGGATTAAACACAATCTCCTACACAAACGAAGATGTAAAGAATCATGAAGTACGCATAGAAATGGGCTTTATATTACATTCAGCCTATTAGCTGCGTTCCTTTGTGTTCAGCTTTGCGCCTTCAGAAAGAATCTGCATCGTAAATACCGTATCGATTTCGCTTCTGCAATTATAAAGTTTAGAAGGAAAACGCCCTTATACTTGTCGTGAGGATAAGGGCAAATAAAAAAACTCCTAAAGCGGTATTTAGGAGTTTTTCATTTTATTTTTATAAAAATCGTATTAAATTCATTGAAAAAAGTGCATACAAATGATAAATTTATATAGATATGCATTAAATACATTATTAGTGTATATTATCCCTATTTTAATTATATATGATATTTCTCCATTAGTCAACACTTAAATAATTCAGAGGAGTGAATGCTATGCATGTGGATTTCCTAGAGGAACAAAAACGTTTGAATGATGTTACGCGTGTTATTACAGACCAAATACTTCAAGTAGAATCGGAAATGTCCAATTCCAAAAATGAAGTGGTAAATATCCGCAAGCATTTTTGGGATGAAATCAAAGTGAATACAGATACATTTGATGATTTTCTTGAAACGATTATTAGCTTAAGACAGGAAACACAAGCTCTATCTGTTAGCCAAAGTACGTACAGTCACGTGGCAAAGCGGCTGGCAACGTTGCGCCGCATGCAGACAGTTCCCTATTTCGGACGAATAGATTTTCTTGAAGAGGGATATACAGCCGAGGAGCATATTTACATTGGCATTTCCTCCCTAATGGATGAAAGTAAAGAAGATTTTCTCATTTATGACTGGAGGGCACCGATTTCCAGCGTCTACTATGATTATGAACCAGGTCCTGCACAGTATAAAACGCCAGGTGGAATGATTTATGGAGAGCTAGAAAAAAAGTGGCAATATGTTATACGCGCACGTAAATTGCAATCTATGTTTGATACGAGCATCACAATCGGCGACGAAATTTTACAGCAGGTGCTTGGAAAAGGCACGGATAAGTATATGCAAAATATTGTGGCGACGATTCAGAAAGAGCAGAATCGTATTATTCGCCATGATCAAGGGCGTTTGCTTATTGTGCAAGGGGCGGCCGGCAGCGGGAAAACATCCGCAGCGCTTCAGAGAATAGCGTTTTTGCTATATAAATACAGGGACCATTTAAAAGCGGACCAAATTGTATTGTTTTCGCCGAACGCCATGTTTAACAGCTATGTTTCCAATGTGCTGCCAGAACTTGGTGAAGAAAATATGCAGCAGGTTACATTCCAGGAATATTTGGATCATCGGCTGAGCAAAGAATTCCAGCTGGAAAATCCATTTGACCAGTTAGAGTATGTGTTGACAGCATCAAATACATCTTCGTATAAAACAAGGATTAAAGGAATACGTTTTAAAGCATCAGGCCATTTCTTTGAGGCAATTAAATTATACCGGGAAACATTAGAGAAGTCAGGCATGCTATTTAAAGATATAAAGTTCAGGGGGAACGTCATTGTCCCGGCGCAACAACTGGCAAATAGGTTTTATGGGAACGATATTTCATTGAATTTCCATGGCAGACTGGAAAAGCTAAAAGAATGGCTAATGAATCACATAAAGGAAATAGAGAAGGTTGAACGTTTGAAACCATGGGCAGAAGAGGAGATCGAGCTGCTCAGCAATGAAACCTCTCATAAAATCCATAAATATTTGGCGGAGAAAAAGGGCTTTGCGCGGGAGGAGATGGCAGATTACGAGATGGATCATGAAGCGCTTATTCGAGTCATCGTCCGTCAAAAACTGAAACCATTGAAAAAGCGAGTTCAAGCCCTTGATTTCATTGATATAGAAGGGGTATATAAGCAGCTTTTTTCTGATCCGTTATTGATGAGGCAACTAAAGGTGGAAGTACCAGAGGAATGGGGGGAAATTTGCCAAGCCACACTTCAAATGCTGGGAGAGGGAAAACTGTATTATGAGGACGCGACACCATTTTTATTATTGCAGGAATTGATTCAGGGCTTTCAAACGAATCGCTCGATAAAGCATATTCTCATTGATGAAGCACAGGATTATTCCCCATTTCAATTCGAATTTTTAAAGCGCTTGTTCCCCTCAGCCCAAATGACAGTGCTAGGAGATTTTAATCAGGCAATTTTTGCTCATGCGAGTGAAATTGCTGATTTCCAAGTACTTAATAATTTATATGGAGAAAATCAAACAGAAGTAATTAATATGAGTCGCAGCTACCGTTCGACAAAGCCAATTATCGAATTTACGAGCAGCCTCATCGCGAATGGCGAAAAAATCATACCATTTGAACGTGCGGGCGAGCTGCCGGTGCTGACAGAAGTAAAAAATCATACCGAATTGCATCGCTGCATTCAATCCAAAGTATCTGCTTTGCAAAGCGAAGGCTATGAAAGCATTGCAATCATATGTATTTCGGCGGAGCAAAGCAAGGCTGCATTTGAGGCTTTGATGAACCAAATCGATGGCATCAAGCTACTGAAATATAGCTCGGCGGAATATGAACAGGGGGTTGTAGTAATCCCTACTTATTTAGCAAAGGGCATTGAATTTGAGGCGGTCATTATTTACGATGCAGCGGAACAAATATATGGAGAAGAAAGCTTGCGCAGAATTTTCTATACCGCTTGTACAAGGGCAATGCACGAGCTGCAGCTTTACAGTGTAGGCAAACCGAGTCCATTTCTGCAAAAGGCTGTACAGGAGAACTCGATCCGTATGGAATTGGATTATTAAAATCGGATATAGGTAAAAGAGCAAAAAATGATTTGGAAGATTAAAATTTCCGTTTTCGTTTCGTTTGCCCAATTGCCTTTTTCGCCTCATATACGAAAGTACCCTGAACGATAGGTTTATTAAGTCTATTTCCAGGGTACGACTTGCGCTGCGAATATTCCGTCATTTGTTTCACCAAACCATTTTTGATAATCCGTATTAGAAGTAGTTGCGTTTTAATACTCATTGAAATTCGTATTAAATTTAAAAAATTATGCTGCAACAATAGGCGAGTAAATAGTTCATCTGCGGAACTTTTCATACGTTAGTAAAGATACAATACGAATAAGGAAGGAGGATATAATTGGTTAATCGAAATTGGTTTGGCTCATTTGACGAAGACAGAGATCAAGGGTTTCCAGGCTATGCTCAGCAATTGCCGGCACAGACGGCTCCTACTCAATTCGCATCTCCCCAAATATCACCGACAAGACAATATGTACAAAGAAACGTAACAAACATGGTCGTACCACATATTCACCCATCCCATTTAACGACTGTTAACCAGCAATATATTAATAATCAGCACTATTTCCCTCATACGGAATCTGTAATGAATGAATGTTTCGAGACGAATACAATGTGCGGAACGCCGTTTAGGCCGGGCGGCGGCTGTGGTTGTTCAAAACGGAGAGGCTGGTAAACAATCCATTAACCTATTCTATAATTTCCAGCGTTGATAATTAAGGATTATCTGATCAGCTTAGCGTAAAAATTCCAATTTAAAATAATGATAGCACTGTCTATAATGGACAGTGCTATTTTACATTCAATCAATGATTCATAAAAACTGATTCTATTCAAATTGTTTCTGCTGCAATTACAACTCAGCATTAACGATAAAAGTCTATGTTGCTTTTGTATATTTCCGTTGATTTTAAAATACATTGGTAGAAAGTAATGAGCATAAGGAGAAATGATTATTCCTAAAATCGCCTCGGTTAGTACATATACGCCACCCTTTTCATTAGCCCAGTCCAATATTGAGCAATTGACGAAAGAGCTTTTTCAAAACAAAATCTCAAGGTTAGAACGGTTATTAAAAGTTTTTGAGAATGGCGAAATCGAAAGACGGAATTTTTGTGTTCCGCCTGATTGGTACCGTGAAGAGCATACCTTTGAAGAACGCAATTCGCTCTATATTGATATAGCTGCCCGGTATAGTGTCGAAGTCATTAATAGATGTTTAACGAATCGCTCTTTTTTACGAAACGATATTTCCGCGGGGGACATTGATGCAATAATTTTCGTCAGCAGCACAGGGATTTCAACACCAAGCATCGATGCCCGTATCATGAATTTGCTCCCCTTCTCAGATCAAATTGTCAGAATGCCTATATGGGGACTTGGTTGTGCTGGGGGAGCGGCCGGAATTAGCAGGGCTTACGATTATTGCAAAGCATATCCAAACGCTAAAGTTCTCGTAGTATGTGTGGAACTATGCAGCTTAACGTTCCAGAAGGATGACTATACAAAAAGCAACTTAGTAGGGACATCGCTGTTCGCGGATGGAGCAGCTTGTGCACTTGTTTGTGGCGATCATGTGGAGCTTGAACAGGATGTATTGACACCGCATATCGTTGGCCGTAGATCGAAGTGGATGCCGAATTCGGAAGATGTAATGGGCTGGAATGTGAAAAATGGCGGATTACATGTTGTATTTTCCAAAAGCATCCCGAGTATTATTTCAAACTGGCTTGGTCCTTTTATCCATGAATTTTTAAGCGCCTGTAATGTACCAGTAGAGCAAATCGTTAATTTCGTTGCACATCCTGGCGGGAAAAAAGTGTTAAATGCTTATGAAGATGCATTGCAATTAACGAAAAACCATACGAATGTTTCACGTGAAATATTAAAAAATCATGGAAATATGTCTTCCCCAACGGTCTTTTACGTTTTGGAACAATTTATGCTTAAGAAAAGCAAATTGAATACGCTGGGCTTATTAGTAGCTTTAGGTCCTGGTTTTAGTGGTGAAGTAGTGTTGCTGGAATGGGGGGAGTGAACTGATTTTCCACTTCATAATGGCTTTTGTTGTCGCTCAAAGATTAGTGGAATTGTTTATAGCAAAAAGAAATGAAAAATCAATGCTCGCCAAAGGGGCCTATGAAGTCGGGGCATCGCATTATCCGTTGATGATTTTGTTGCATGCAGCCTTTTTTGTAAGCCTTTTTATAGAAGTGCTCTATTATAAATCCATTTTTACACCGCATTATGCCTTGTTGTTTGTATTTTTACTATTGCAGCTGTTAAGGGTATGGTGTTTACTTTCGCTTGGAACGTTTTGGAATACGAAAATCATTGTTTTGCCAGGTGCCAATGTTGTCGTCAAAGGTCCGTATTCCTATATCCGGCATCCCAATTATTTAGTCGTATGTCTAGAAATTGCTGTGCTCCCCCTCATGTTCCAAGCGTATGTCACAGCTATTTGTTTTACAATTTTAAACTTCATTATCCTCTCGATCCGTATTCCGATAGAGGAAAGAGCGCTAAAAGAAGCGACGGACTACGCTGCGCCTGAACAACGGAACATTTAATATGTATAATAAAGCACTGATTCCATAGCGGATTAGTGCTTTACTGCTGCTATCGGGATTCCGCAAAAAACAGCGTAACTTAATGGTGGGCTGAATTCGAGGATTCTTTAAAATAGACATGATAAATAATCCTTATACGCTTTAGCCTTTTGTTCTTTAACGTATATTTTCCTGCTATGAGGGTAAACAGATTAAAGAATGACTTATTGAAGTTGAATTCTAATACTTTTTCCAGCAGGAGGGATCTATTTGAAAGCAGTAACTTATCAAGGCGCGAAAAAAGTGGAAGTGAAAGAAGTTCCGGATGCAAAGCTTAAAAAGCCAGATGATATTATTGTCCGCATTACCTCAACCGCTATTTGTGGTTCAGATCTCCATATATACCGAGGAGCTGTTCCGGCCAGAGACGGCTTTATTATTGGCCATGAACCGATGGGAATAGTAGAAGAAGTCGGTCCTAATGTGACAAAGGTGAAAAAAGGCGACCGGGTTGTGATTCCTTTTAACGTTTCTTGCGGGGAATGCTTTTACTGTCAAAACGAAATGGAAAGCCAATGCGACAATTCCAATGAAAATCCGGAAATCGATTCGGGCGCTTATTTTGGGTATACAGAGCGTTATGGGGATTTTCCGGGTGGCCAGGCTGAATATATGCGTGTACCATACGGGAATTTCATACCGTTTAAAGTGCCGGAATCCTGTGAATTGGAGGATGAAGCATTATTGTTTATATCGGATGTGCTGCCGACCGCATATTGGAGCGTGGAGCATGCAGGGGTAAAAAAAGGGGATACGGTCATTGTGCTTGGTTCAGGACCGATTGGCTTAATGGTGCAAAAATTTGCCTGGATGAAAGGGGCAAATCGCGTGCTTGTCGTAGATCCGCTGTCATACCGTCTTGATCATGCGAAACAGAAGAATAACGTGGAAATATTCAATTTTGATGATTTTGATGATGTAGGGGATCATCTTCATGAAATTACAAAAGGCGGAGCGGATGTTGTCATTGACTGTGTAGGGATGGATGGTAAAATGTCGCTCATGGAAAAGGCACAGCAAAAGCTAAAACTGCAGGGCGGAACATTAAGTGCGATTGATGTCGCCATTAAGGCAGCGAGGAAGTTCGGAACAATACAACTAACGGGCGTATATGGTTCGAAGTATAATATGTTCCCGCTTGGCAATATTTTCGAACGCAATGTAACGGTAAAGATGGGACAGGCACCGGCCATCCACTACAGTCCGATGCTTTATGACATGGTGGCTCAAGGGAAAATTGATCCGACAGAAATTATTACACATAAAATGCCGTTATCGGAAGCAAGCGAAGCATACCGGATGTTCCACGATCATGAAGATCAGAGCATTAAGTTCATATTAAAGCCGTAAATAGCCAAAAACTACCCGCAACGCTGAATAATTCGCGTTGTAGGTAGTTTTCATGTTGGCATATTATCTGTTTTACTGTTCCACTAAAGAAAAATCCTGAATTGCTATAATGCGGGTCGCTACTTGGCGCACAAAATATTCATCATGGGAGATAAACAGAATTGTCCCATCATAGGCTTGCATAAAGTTTGTTAGAGCTTTGCGAGTTGCAATATCGAGAAAGTTTGTCGGCTCGTCCAATAACAGCACATTGTAACGACCTAAAAATAGTTCACTTAAAAGCAGACGAATACGTTCGCCGCCGCTTAATGCTTGTATATTCTTTTGCAAATCACTTTGATCGAATTGCATATGATGCAAAGCACTTCGAATCATTGCTTCATTATAGTCGCTTCGGGATTTCATAAAGCCCCAAATTGTTTCCGGCGGCAAGCTTTGATAGGCAAGCTGCGAAAATTGGCCGATTTTCACTTTTGGAGAAAGGTCTATGTTTTCATGGCCACCGGTAATTGCCTGGAACAGTGTAGATTTCCCGCTGCCGTTAGGGCCTGTGATAGCAATCTTCTCCCGTAGGCCAATATGCAAATTTGCATGCTGCAACAAGATGTTATCCGCAACTTTCAGCTCGATATTTTGTATCATTACCGGAAACCTATTATGAAGCTCCAAAGATTGTGATTGCCGGAATTGGATGGGGGCAGTTTCTTTTACTTCTTCGATTACTTGTAGCTGCTCAATCCGTTTTTCAATGGCCTTTGCCGAGCGATGAACGGCTTTTTGGCTCGTTCCCTTTGATTTCGTTTCAAACATCCTGTTCGCTTTCGCCTTTGTTTCTTTCTTTGACATATTCGTTGCTTGTGTAATCTTTTCAGCCTTTTTCATTTTTTCGGCGGCAGCTTTTTCTAAATGGGCTTTTTCACGCGTGTATTTTTCATACGCTGCTTGTTGCTGCTGCTTCATTATTTTCTTTTGTGCTTCATAATCTGAATAGTTACCGCTAAAAATGGAGATTTGTCCCTCATCGACTTCCCAAATCGTCGTTACTACACGGTCGAGTAAATGGCGATCATGACTAATCAGCAAAATGGCACCGTAATAATATTGTAGCTGTTCCTGTAAAAAGTCGATTCCTTCTTTATCTAAATGTGTTGTCGGTTCATCGAGAAGCAATGCCTCATAATAATGGCTAAATGCCTGTGTTAGCTTCAGTCGTGTCTGTTCACCACCACTGTGCGGATGAGCCGCTTTCAATTTATACTTTAATGTCATATCTAGATTAGTTAGCTCAAGGGCAGGATTTGTTTGCTCAAAATAATAAAAATCAGCATTCGCTTTCAAGGTGCCTTGCTGTGGCGATAATGCCCCTGCCAATAATTTTAACAGTGTGCTTTTTCCGGCTCCGTTTTTGCCGACGATCCCAATACGGTCAAATTGATGTACCGTCAATCGCGGGATCGTTAATATATTCTTATTTAAAAATTCGATGTGTATATTTTTTAAGTCATAAATGATAGTTTCCATTGTTGCTACCTCCGAAATGGTTTATTTCGTACCGATAGCGTGATCGATACGAGCGGGTTAAGATCGTCCCGCCCGTATTAAAAGAATAATAGCATCTGCATAGTTTTAGTCCTCCATTAAAAAAAGTAAGCCTAAAACGCAATAAAAAAGCAGATATTTTGTATGCCTGCCCAGAAAAAATATAGAAAAATCCCGTTAAAAAGGGCTTTCCTCATATAATCTCCGTTTACAAGCATGACAAAAAAGTTCCTGTATTATAAGGAATCCCTTTTTTATTGCCAGCTTAGCGTAAACGAATTGAATACATAGGGAAAACCCTCCTTCTCATAAAGTACTTTCACTATAATCGATTTCTTTCCGTTTTTCAATCGAAAAATAACAACATAGAGAGGTTATAGTAAAATCATCCTTCATGAAAAATGCACCCCGTAAAGCCCCTCATTTGGTAAAATTGAATTAACGGCTAACTATATGGAGGTGCTTCATGGAATATTGGGATTTGTATGATGTACATCGTGTGAAAGTGGATCGGACAGTACAGCGTGGGCAAGCATTACAGCAAGGACAGTATCATATGGTCGTTCATATTTGCATTTTCAATTCGGATGGGGAAATGCTTATTCAGCAACGTCAGCCTTTTAAGGAAGGGTGGCCGAATATGTGGGATATTTCAGCAGGCGGAAGTGCTGTAGCGGGCGAGACGAGTCAGCTGGCCGCACAAAGGGAACTGTTTGAGGAAATCGGCTACGAATATGACTTTCAAAACATTCGCCCGCATTTCACGGTTAATTTTGAAAGAGGTTTTGATGATTATTATTTAATCTTTGAAGATGTGCCGTTGCATACACTTACATTGCAATATGAGGAAGTGAAAAATGTAAAGTGGGCAAGCATGGGGCAAATTTCGGAAATGATTCAAAATGGCGAATTCATTCCTTACTATGAAAGCTTTATTCAGCTATTATTCCAAAACCGCAAGCAGCGCGGAACAGTTCAGCGATAATGAAAAATGAAGAATAGCGCGTGTTTTACCGAGTTGTTTCCATATTGGAAATTATAAAATAGGTGCTGCCTCAGTATACTTTTTCATAGTATGATGGAATTATGTAATAGAAGGAGTGGATTTTTGATGAAAAAGTTTTATTTGCTGTTGTTCTTTGCACTTGCAACAGTTGTGCTAGCTGCATGTGGTGATGGAAAAACAGAGAGCGGAGAGCAGGAAAGCGCGACGGATTACGCCGCGGCTGTAACGGAAAATCCGATTGTGACGATCACGATGGAAAACGATGAAAAAATCCTCATTGAACTGGAGCCGAAAACAGCACCGAACACAGTGGCAAACTTTATTTCCCTCGTGGAAACAGGCTTTTATGACGGACTTATTTTCCACCGTGTCATTCCAGGGTTTATGGTGCAGGGCGGAGATCCGGATGGTACCGGCATGGGCGGTCCCGGTTATACGATTAAAGGGGAATTTTCATCAAACGGTTTTGAAAATACATTAACGCATGAGCGCGGCGTTTTATCGATGGCTCGCACAAATATGCCAGATACGGCGGGTTCCCAATTTTTCATTATGGTTGAACAAGCAACGCATTTAGATGGGGACTATGCAGCATTCGGCAAGGTAATAGAAGGAATGGATGTCGTGGACAAAATTGTTGCCGTTGAGCGCGACAGCGGAGACAAACCATTGGAAGACCAGAAAATGAAAACAGTGGAAGTGGATACGAAAGGCTTTGATTACCCAGAGCCGACCGTAGAAAAATAAAAGGGTTACGCGAAAGGTTGTGCTGTAAATGGCTCAATCTTTTTTTACGGATTTTTGCGGATTTCCAATTTAACGAATCTTTTTTCTTCCTTGTTCGTACGTTAAAAGGGGAAAGAAAATGGAGGCTTACTGTTATGGAAAAAACGAAAAAATTAATGGTCGGTGTATCGGCCACAGCTTTATCTTTCAGCTTAGCTGGTTGTGGCACATCAACGAGCAGCTTACCACCAAAACCTGCAGATCAAAGCTGCCACGATTGGGATTGGTCAGAAGAAGATGGCGTATGGCAATGTGATGAAAGTCGTTCGGGTCATTATGGATCGTATTACTATGGAGGACGCTATTATAAAAACAAATCCGCATTACAGAGTAACAATGATTATGCAAATTACAAATCTGTACAATCGAGCTCGGGATTTGGCAGTGGCTCAAAAAGTTTTGGAGGATAAGGGAGACAAAAAACGATGAATGCATATTTAAATTTTCTATCATATATTGGCGTATCACTAAGTTTATTAGTTATCGGAATGTTGCTCTTCACTTTAAGCACACCGAAAATTAAGGAATTTCAACTAATTGCACAAAAGAATGTATCGGCCGCGATGTTATTAGGAGGTAAAGTTATGGGGCTTGCTGTCGTATTAGGATCAGCGGCCGAGTATTCCATTTCGTTGATGGACATGGCAATTTGGGGTGCTATTGGAATTGTCGCACAAGTGGCTGTCTTTTTTGCCGCGGAAATTATTACGATTCGCTTTAGTATTCAGAAAGCAATTGAAGAAGATAATCGTGCTGTCGGTACAATCTTATTAATTTTGTCATTAGCAGTCGGCTGGATAGTAGCAAAATGTTTATCTTACTAGCATGAGGTGGGTGAGTTCTTGAAGCAGTTAATTTATTATATTGATAAAGGAAATAACCAGTATGAGGCATTTTATGAATATATGGCAACAGATGTTGGCTACGATGAATTTTATGCAAGACAGCTTTGTACGTATTTCATCATGCGCGGTACACAATATGAGCTGACATCAAATGAAATGGAAGGGGATTCGGAAGTTCTCGTATTAAAGGAAGTAGGGCGGAATTTATCGGGAGAGGATGAGCAAAACTTCCGTGGGCGAGGCATTCATATTGAATTTAGAAGCCCGAATGAACGCGAAAATTACCGTCTTCTATCACGCATTCCTTGTGCCACGCATTTTGAAGTGATTCGCTATTTACTGAAAGATGTTGTGGAATTGCCAGCGACAGGGCAAATGCTTGTTACATCTACAGAAATAGATGAAGATCGCGGTGTTTATGTAATATATGTAACAGATTTGAAAGCGAGCTGAGGAATTTGATATATAAAAGCAAACGCCAACAGTTTTATGCGGAAATCGGTAATTTTTGGGCGGATTTATATGGGGAAGAATACGCCCTTTATGATATTTATGAAGTAACTGATTGCGATTTTAAAAAAATTCGAATAGCGACTGAGCGAACAGGCAAAATCTACTTTAAAATCGCTGAATTGTTGCGCAATGTACCCGATGAAACATTACTTGATATGGGCTATCCCTATGAAACAATACCATTTCTCCGTTTAAAATCGGTATTAGCAGAAAGTGTAATTGCACGATTTGATTTTATTCCATATAACGAAAGCTATAAATGCATAGAAATGAATGCCGACACTCCAACTTTTATTAAGGAGCTGTTTTTTGTGAATGGACGAGCTTGCCAAGAGTTTTCGATGGACAATCCGAATGCAGGAATGGACTCCCTTTTGGAAGAGGCGGTCAGAACGAGTATTGAGCAAAGCGCACTTTCTCCTGCGCCGCATATCGTCTTTACTGGCGATGATCAAAATAGGGAAGATTATTATACAACTCTTTATTTAATGCAATTTATACGGGGAGCCAAATTTACACCATTGCATAAACTTCAAATTCAACGCGATATAGGGCTGTTTGATGAGGAAGGAAAGCGTATTGATATTCTTTATCGCCAAACATTCCCAATCGAAAATCTAATTCAAGATGAGGATGAAGCGCGAAACAAAATAGGTTTATGGCTTTTAGAGCTTGTCGAACAAAATAAGTTAAAAATCATTAATCCAATTTCCGCCTTTTTATTGCAAAATAAAGCGGTTCAATCGGTCATTTGGGGATTGCATGAGCAGCGAAATGAATATTTCAGCGAAGAAGAACATGAATGGATTGCTGAATATTTTTTGCCGACTTATTTGGAAGAGACTGTATTTCTTGAAAAAGGGCTGCCTTTTGTGAAAAAGCCAGTATTTGGTCGTGAGGGAGATACAGTTGAAATTTACAATTCAATAGGTCAGTTAATGCAAGAAGATGCGCAAAAGTCCTATCATCATTACATAAAAGTGTATCAACAATATATTGAACAACCGAAAATAAAGTTTCAGAGCGAAAAAGGGGAACAAATGGGGGAATTGCTATTTGGAAGTTTTTTGATTAATGGGAAACCCGGCGCTATAGGGGTGCGAGTAGGTGCGATGATTACGAATAATTTATCGTATTATTTGCCGATTGGTGTGAAAAGATAATAAAGAACTAAGAAAAGGTTTCCAAGAGAAATTGCCCTCTTGAAAACCTTTAGCATTTTAAATACTGCTACTTATCCGTAAAGAAAATCGCAATTGTGCCTCGGCCGACATGTGCCCCGATTACAGCCCCGATTGTTGTTGTTTCGATATTCTTTGGCTGCAATTTATCTTCAATCGCCGCTTTTACTTCCTTCATCAGCTCTTCATCATTACTATGGGAAATCCCGACAGTTTTATTCGCAAAATCGCCGCCACGCTCTTTCATAATCGCAATCATACGCTGGGTCGCTTTTTTAAAGCCGCGTGTTTTTTCAAGAGGAACAAGTTTCCCATCTTCCATATTCAGGATTGGCTTAATGTTGAGCAAGCCGCCCATAAAGGCACTCGATTTTGATACCCGACCGCCTTTTGCTAAATAATTCAGATCGCCGACAGTAAATAAATGCTCCATTGAATACGCCATTTTAGTCAGCTTGTCGACAGCTTCATCAAACCCGGTATCCGATTTATTTAACCGGACGGCTTCTTTCACGACTAAGCCTAGACCGTAGGAGGCGCATTTTGTATCGATAATGGCTAATTTTAATTCAGGATAATTTTCAAGCACTTGGTTTTTTGCAAGAATGGCTGTTTGACATGTACCAGACAGTTCGGATGAAAAGGCTAAATAAATCCCTTCTTCACCTGACTTCGCCAATTGCTCAAATGTTTCCAAAAAGATTTCCAACGAAACTTGAGATGTTTTTGGCTGTTCGCCTTCTCCAATGGCAGCATATATCTGATCTGTTGAAATACCAATAATGTCCTCATATTCAACGCCTTTCACTAGTACACGCAACGGAAAAAGATGGACGTCTTCTTTATCAAAAAAAGATTTAGGCAGGTCAGACCCACTATCCGCAAAAATTTTCATAAACATCCCCCTTAACTTATATAGTTTTAATTTTCATTAGTATAACGAACTATTTTCATTTGTCATATATCTTTCACGATGTTTGTCCTATTTCCCGTATTTGGTAATAAAATAACCCCATATTATATGTACTATCAAATTTATATAATTATGCTATTGATGGGGAAAAACAACATAATATCAGATGACAGTTAAGCTAGGAAAGGTACAATATGTTTTACAAACTCGCAACAATAAATATATCATATACATTTATGAACAATCATGATGAACCCTTAATTTTGACATATGTCTAAATCTACCTCGATAGTCGGAGCAATCGGTGTGTCTTCTTTACATATGTAAATGAAGAAAACTGAAGTATAGAATAGTTGGAATATACAGAATATAATAACAATTAAACCCTTCCAATACGAAAAATGCTCACAATTGTTGAGAGATTTCTCGTTCATGCCGAGCTTTTTAATAGCTTATAGCTAAGCAATCTGTATATATTTTAATCTTTTAACAATTGTGTTACACTACAATAAGGCAATAAATGATATAGAATGAATGGAGTCGCTTCCTTATTAGGTTGTCGATAGTAAAATATAGCGCTTACATTATTCTAAAAATCTTAATATATATACAAGGGAAGGTAAAAATGAGTAACAAGCATATCAAATCAGACGTTATCTTAATTGGTGCCGGAATTATGAGTGCAACTTTAGGTACAATGCTTAAAGAATTAGCACCGGATTGGAAAATCAAAGTTTTTGAGAACTTAGCAAAAGCGGGTGAGGAGAGCTCTCACGAATTAAACAATGCCGGAACAGGGCATGCAGCTTTATGTGAGCTTAACTACACAAGCGAGAAAAAAGACGGAACAATCGATATTACAAAAGCGATTAACGTTAATACGCAATTCCAAGATTCACTACAATTTTGGTCTCATCTTGTAAACAAAAAGCAAATCGAAAAACCGGAAAATTTCATTATGCCTTTACCGCATATGAGTATGGTACAAGGTGCAAGCAATGTTGAGTATCTTAAAAAGCGTCATGCGGCAATGACAGCTAATCCATTATTCGAGGGTATGGAATTCTCTGAAGATCCTGAAACACTAAAACAATGGATTCCATTAATTATGAATGACCGTAAATCGAACGAACCAATTGCTGCAACAAAAATCGATTCTGGTACAGATGTAAACTTTGGGGCGTTAACTCGTACTTTAATCGCAAACCTGCAAAAACAAGATGTAGATGTAAACTACAACCATAATGTTTTAGATGTAAAACGTTTAAAAGATGGTTCTTGGGAAGTAAAAGTCCACGATAAAGAAAGCGGTAAAGTAGAGTACCACACTGCAAAATTCGTGTTCTTGGGAGCTGGCGGCGGTAGCCTTGAGTTACTGCAAAAATCTGGTATTCCTGAATCAAAGCACATCGGCGGATTCCCGATTTCCGGTTTATTCTTAGTTTGTAATAATGAAGAAGTGATTAACCAACATCATGCAAAGGTATATGGTAAAGCAGCGGTTGGTGCACCACCGATGTCAGTACCTCACTTAGATACTCGTTATATCGATGGTAAAAAATCATTATTATTCGGACCTTTTGCGGGCTTCTCTCCGAAGTTCCTGAAAACAGGTTCAAATATGGATTTATTTGCATCGATCAAACCGCATAACTTAGTGACACTGCTTGCTTGTGGTGTGAAAGAAATGGCATTGAGCAAATATTTAGTTTCTCAATTGGTTCTTTCAAAAGAGGCACGTATGGGTGAATTACGTCAGTTCATTCCAGCTGCTAAATCAGAAGACTGGGAAATCAGTGTTGCAGGTCAACGTGTTCAAGTAATTAAAGACACAGATGCTGGTAAAGGTACATTACAATTCGGTACTGAAGTTGTTACTGCACAAGATGGTTCAATTGCAGCTTTACTTGGGGCATCTCCAGGTGCTTCTACAGCGGTATCTGTAATGTTAAAGGTTATTAAACAGTGCTTCCCGCAAGAGATGAAAACTTGGGAGCCTAAGATTAAGGAAATGATTCCATCTTACGGCGAAAACCTCGTTGAAAATACGGCACTTCTTAAAGAAATACATGAAACAACAGCTAAAGCATTAGGTTTAAACAAAGCATAATTGATCATAGAAAAGGACCTTTAATCATTGTCGGATTAAAGGTTCTTTTTTCAATTAAGAAATTGCGTTATAGTAAACACAATAAGAAAAAGAGGAGGAACATCGTGTATAAATTAGATTATGACTCCCCAATCGGGATTATCGAAATTGCAGCAACAGAGCAATATATTTCGTCGATATTGTTTGCTGAACGAGAGGAAATTCAATTTTTTCAAACGAGCGAAATGCCCCAGCTCTTATTAAAATGCCGCAAAGAGCTAGACGAATATTTTAAAGGGCAACGCAAAGATTTTTCGGTGCTTTATAAACTTGAAGGAACCGCTTTTCAAACATCTGTATGGCAAGCATTGACGACCATTCAATACGGGCAAACCGCTTCTTACAAGGAAATTGCACAACAAATAGAAAATGAAAAAGCTGTACGTGCTGTTGGAATGACTAATAGCAGAAATGTGATGAGCATTATTGTACCATGCCACCGGATTATTGGTAAAAACGGCAAGCTGACAGGCTATGCAGGTGGCTTATGGAGAAAAGAATGGTTGCTCGAGCATGAGCTGAAACATCGGTAAACATTATTTCGGAAATATATCTTTATTAATATAAAAAATCCTTATTCGGAAATATGGGGTGAAGCGATGAACGAGCAGCAATATGATAAATTATTGAATATTCAAACGACAGGCTATCAGTATGGATTTCCAAAGCTGGCAAAATACCATCGTTACGAACCAACGCCATATAGCGGACTTGAGCAATTATTCGAACAGTATGAAATGCCGCCAAACACAAGATTCCTTGATATAGGCTGCGGAAAAGGGCGTGTACCGATTTATGTACATCATCGTTTTGATATTCCCGTCATTGGGATTGAGATGGATCAGAAGTTTTTTGCAGAAGCCGAGCATAATGCTTGGCAATATTTAAAAAAGGGGAAAAAAAAGCGAGCTTCAATCCAATTTTTTAATATAATTGCCGAAACATATACGATTGCGAAACTTGATAATGTCTTTTTCTTTTTTAACCCCTTCTCTATTCATGTATTTCGTGAATTTATGAAGCGTTTGCTTGAATCAATCGTGCTCTATCCAAGAACAGTTGATATTATTTTATATTACCCCTCTCCCGACTACATGCAGTATTTACAACAGGAACAATCATTGAATAGCTATTTGGATATAAAGTTACGCCATGAAAAAAATGAAAATGAACGTATCGTCGTTTTTCGAATTCCGAAACAATAAACGGCGATTTTTTTATTAATGGACGATATTTTATTGTTAATTCCGATAACTCAAAATTTACAGAAAAATCGCACTAGACTAATAATTAAGTATCGTTTACAATACAGAAGTTGGAATAATTCCTACATTTATTCTAATACTTTTTATTCAGAAAATTAAAAAATCTGATTGTAGTAATGTAAGAGATTGAGTATAATTATCAGAAATATCAAACATTTTAAGTTTACTCAAGGGGGAGACAATAATGGCAAAGTATAACAAAACAAAAAAATATGGTTCATTATTTATGGCTACAGCGTTATTAACAGGGGTGTTAGCTGGATGTGGTACAGATGATTCTGGTTCTTCAAGCTCAGGTGGCAGCGGCAGTGGCAATACTGTAGGCGATGTTATTAAAATTGGCGCAAACCTGGAATTATCCGGAGGTGTAGCCTCTTACGGATCGTCAATCAATGATGGGGCAAAATTGGCCATCGAAGAAATCAATGCGGCAGGGGGTATTGACGGCAAAAAGCTTGAGTATATTCCAGTTGACAATAAATCAGAAACAGCAGAGGCAACATCTGCTGCAATGAAACTGGCTGAGCAGGAAAAAGTGGTTGCGATGTTAGCACCAGCTACTTCGGGCAACTCTGTTGCAACGGTCCAAATCGCAGGCCAACATAAAGTTCCGATGGTAACAGGTTCTGGTACGGCACCGAATGTAACGGTAAACGATGATGGCACAGTAAATGAGTATGCATTCCGTACTTGCTTCATCGACCCGTTCCAAGGTACGGTAGCAGCAAACTTTGCAACAAATGAAATAGGGGCGAAAAATGTCGCGATTTTTGCGGATAATGCTTCTGATTACGCAAAAGGTTTAGCGGCATCATTCAAAGAAACGATTACAGCTAATGGCGGTACAGTCGTAGCTGAAGAAGCATATGTAGCAAAAGATGTGGATTTCAAATCACAATTAACGAATATTAAAGGGAAAAACCCAGACTTTATCTTCATTCCAGGATATTACGAAGAGGTAGGTTTAATCGTTAAGCAAGCACGCGAAGCAGGCATTACAGCACCTTTAATGGGAGCTGATGGCTGGGATTCTCCAACATTGATCGACTTGGCGGGAGCTGATGCCTTAAATAACACATTCATTACAAACCACTATTCATCGGAAGACCCGGATGCGAAAATTCAGGATTTTGTTAAAGCGTTTAATGATAAATATAGCAAATCCCCGAATGCGTTCCATGCTTTAGGCTATGATTCGATTTACTTTATCGTTGATGCGATTAAGCGTGTGGATGGGGATATTACAGGTGAAGCGGTGCAAAAACAACTTGCCGCAACGAAAGATTTAAGCTTAGTGACAGGTACTTTCACAGTTGACGAAAACCACAACCCAGTAAAATCAGCAACAGTTCTAGAATTCGTAGACGGTAAACAACAGTTCAACTCTAAAGTTAATCCTTAATTTTTAACGAGTAAGGGGGGCGGAACTAGCCTCCCTTTTTTTCATATTTTCATACTTCAATATACGGAAAAAAGGAGTGAACTGTATGGAATGGATTCAACAATTAGTGAATGGTATTTCGCTAGGCAGTATCTATGCGCTTATAGCATTAGGCTATACGATGGTATATGGGATTATTAAACTGATCAACTTTGCCCATGGCGATGTGTTCATGCTTGGTGCATTTATTGGCTTTTATGCAGTTGCAAGGTGGGAAATGAACATATTTTTAGCCCTTATTTTAGCAATGATTTTATGCGCAGTCATCGGGGTTATTATTGAGCGTGTTGCATATAAAAGATTACGGAATGCAACACGTATTGCGGCACTTATAACGGCAATCGGAGTATCGCTATTGATCGAATATACGGTTATTTTCTTCCGAGGGGCGTCTCCAGAGGCATACCCGACGGTGTTCGCAACGAAGAATATTGAAATTTTCGGCGCCCAAATCAGTACATTGGCGATTTTCATTTTATCGGTATCGATCGTTTTAATGATTTTATTGCAGTTCATTGTTCACAAAACGAAAATCGGCAAGGCGATGCGTGCCGTTTCGCATGATGCTGATGCAGCCCGTTTAATGGGTATTAACGTAGATAATACGATTTCCGCAACATTCGCGATTGGCTCTGCCTTGGCAGGAGCGGCAGGCGTAATTTTTGGCATCTATTATACTCGTATCGATCCATTAATGGGAATTATGCCGGGTATTAAGGCATTCATTGCAGCTGTTTTAGGCGGTATTGGAATTATCCCGGGTGCAATGGTAGGCGGGCTTGTTCTTGGCGTTGTTGAAACTGTTGTTTCTGCGCTCGGCTATTCTTTATGGCGGGATGCAGCCGCTTTCGTCATCCTTATTTTAATATTAATTTTACGTCCAGCGGGTATTTTCGGTAAAAATACGCGCGAGAAAGTGTAGGTGAACAGCATGAAAAAATCAAAAATCTTTTGGGGTTATGCCGTCCTGGCACTTGTGGTTTATGCAGTTGTTCAGTTATTGATCTCAAATGGCGTGATCCAGTTTTACTATCAAAATATGTTTATCGCGATGTGCATTAATATTATTTTAGCGGTCAGCTTACATGTCATTATCGGGATCACAGGCCAGTTTTCGATTGGGCATGCAGGTTTTTTAGCGGTCGGTGCTTACATATCGGCTATTTGCACGATGAAGTTCGGCATGCCGTTTATTACAGGAATTTTAATTGGTGCGATTGTTGCAGGGCTTGCGGGCCTTTTAATCGGGATTCCCTCACTTCGTTTAAAAGGGGATTACTTGGCTATTGCGACACTCGGTTTTGCCGAGATTATTCGGATTGTGTTCGTCAATACAGACTATGTAGGCGGGGCGGCAGGTCTGCAAGTAGCCCATCAATCTACATGGACATACGCATTCTTTGCAACATTCATTACGATTTTAGTCATTTCGAACTTCACGAATTCCCGTCATGGCCGTGCTTGTATTTCGATACGTGAAGACGAAATTGCGGCAGATGCAATGGGTATTAACACGACATATTACAAAGTTGTCGCGTTTGCTATCGGTTCGTTTTTCGCGGGCGTTGCAGGTGCTATTTATGCTCATAACTATTACTTGATTCAGCCGACTGCATTCGGTTTTCTAAAATCCTTCGATATTTTGATTTTCGTCGTATTAGGAGGATTAGGAAGTTTATCGGGCTCTGTTATTGCTGCAATTTTACTGACAATTGTCTCGACATATTTACAGGACTTCCCGGAAACGCGAATGATCATTTACTCATTAATTCTAATTTTAGTTATGCTATATCGTCCTACAGGCTTATTAGGCTCGAAGGAGATTACAGCATACTTCAAGTTCGGTAAAAAAGGAGGTACACGCGTATGAGCAGTGCGCTTCTTAAAGTAGAGAATTTAGGCATACAATTTGGGGGCTTAAAAGCTGTGCAAAATGTGGGTTTGCATATGAATCAAGGTGAACTCATCGGCTTGATTGGTCCGAATGGTGCGGGGAAAACGACAACATTTAATATGTTGACAGGTGTTTATACTCCAACGGAAGGGACGATTATGTTTGATGGCAAGTCGATCAGCGGCTTGGATCCTTACAAAGTAACACGCCAAGGAATCAGCCGTACTTTCCAAAATATACGCCTGTTTAAAGAGTTATCAGTCCTCGATAATGTAAAAGTAGCGAACCACGGTTTAGCAAAGCACAATTTAATCTCGAGTATTTTCCGTTTGCCGAGCCACTTTAAAGGCGAAGAGACAATGGAACAAGAATCATTGGCATTTTTAAAAATATTTGGGCTTGATGTGTATCGCGATGAGCTTGCAAAAAACTTGCCGTACGGAATGCAGCGGCGTTTAGAAATAGCCCGGGCATTGGCGGCAGCCCCAAAGCTTCTTTTGCTGGATGAGCCAGCTGCCGGGATGAATCCGCAAGAAACAAATGATTTAATGGAGCTCATTGCTTTCATACGTAAAGAATTTGATTTAACGATTTTATTGATCGAGCATGACATGAGCTTAGTTATGGGGATTTGCGAGCGCATTTATGTGCTTGACCATGGGCAACTAATCGCAAATGGGACACCTGCGGAAATTCGTTCAAACCCGAAAGTGATTGAAGCTTACTTAGGTGAGGAGGTTACAGAATAATATGCTGAAAATCAATGATATCGATGTGTTTTATGGTAATATCCAAGCATTGAAAGGAATCTCCCTCGAAGTAAATGAAGGTGAAATCGTTACATTAATCGGTGCGAACGGTGCGGGGAAAAGTACATTGCTGAAGACGATTTCCGGGTTGCTGAAGCCAAAGCGTGGATCGATTGAATATTTAGGTTCCGCAATTGACGGCAAGCCAGCGCAATCCATCGTGAAGGCGGGTCTTTCGCATGTACCAGAAGGACGTCGTGTATTTTCGAATATGACGGTGGAGGAAAATTTGGAACTAGGGGCATATTTACGCTCGGATAGAGACGGAATCAAAAAGGATATGGAGCATGTTTTTGAGTTATTCCCCCGTCTATTGGAACGGCGCAAACAGCTTTCGGGAACATTATCAGGCGGTGAGCAACAAATGCTTGCGATGGGACGTGCTTTAATGGCCAAGCCAAAGCTTATTATTATGGATGAACCATCGATGGGTCTTGCACCGCTTATGGTAAAAAACATCTTCAATATTATTGAAATGGTCAATAAAGAAGGCGTTACGGTTTTACTAGTCGAGCAAAATGCGCATATGGCATTGTCGGTAGCACACCGCGCCTATGTTTTGGAAACGGGCAAAATAGTGCTTGCAGGATCAGCCAAAGAACTGCAGGAAAGCGACGAAGTGAGGGCAGCCTATTTAGGAGGCTTGTAGAATTTAAGCCAAAAAAGGCGCATGGAACAGTTATACTCCATGCGTCTTTTCCTTGTTCTTTACCAAATGATTGATTCGTCATTTGGATACTTTAAAGTTAGTTCCACCTCATATAATGATTGCTTCGAAACACTTGTCACATCCAGAAGCTGTTGAACTAGCACTTTATAAGTCTCATCTTCCGTTAAAAAGCGTAAAGCAAATGATGTCATATGCTCTTCGCGTTCATCTTTTGACAGCGACAAATATTCCAGATTCAATAAATCGACATACTGTGTAGCATACTGATGAAACAGTGGCGATTTCGTATGGAGCGTTGTTAAAAACAACATATAATGACCCTCGGGAATGAATGCCGCGATGGAATTAGCAACGAGTGACTGAAACTTGCGAATCGATGTCACAGCGATGCTCCATTCCGAGTCATCGACCGTTTCTTTGTAAAGCGAAACAAAATCATTCAATGCGAGCGCGGAAAAAATAAGCTCGGGTGTAAGTAAGTTCACACTATAATAAATATTTTTCTCAGGGATGATAGCGTTCATTCTCTTCAGTGCATCTTTGCTTATCCCGTTTGCTATATAATCAATGCCATGCTCCCCTTTAGAAGCTTGACGCATTTTCAGGCAAACAGTGAGCAAGCGCTGCCGCACACCTTCAAAATGAAAATAGCGCTTTTCTTCTCCGATGACTTCATAAATAGCATGAATTAAATCATCCAAATCCCAATAATCCCCGCTTACTGTTAATCCTGTTAAATTCTCAGTTGGCTGGATCGTCAACATAATGATGCCCCCTACGCAAAATAAGTAGCTCCATCGTTTGATGAGAATTGATACTTATTGCTTTGGTGTGTAGTTTAGTAATTGAAATAGTTCATTTTTTTCTTTATCTGTAAGGTCACGCCATTGCCCGACTTTTAAATTGCCGATATGAATATTCATAATACGGATGCGCTGAAGTCGCTGTACAGAATAGCCAAGCGCAGAGCACATACGGCGGATTTGACGGTTTAAGCCTTGCTCCAAAATAATTTTGAATACTTTGGAGGAAATTTTTTCGACGCGGCAAGGAAGTGTCGTCGTATCCAAAATTTCCACTCCCGAGCTCATATCGAGAATGAATTTGTCGGTAATCGGCTTATCGACTTGGACGACATATTCCTTTTCATGATGGTTTTCCGCACGTAAAATTTCGTTTACTATATCTCCGTCATTTGTCAGAAGAAGCAACCCCTCTGAATCTTTGTCCAAACGGCCGATATGGAAAATACGCAACGGATGGTTTATAAAATCTACGACATTTCCTTCGATATGTTTTTCTGTTGTACTCGTAATCCCAACAGGCTTGTTCAACACAATATATACAAGCTGCTCTTCTCTTTTCACAGGCTTGCCGTCAACAAAAACTTCATCGCCTGCCTCTACTTGACTTCCATTTTCTGCGAGTATGCCATTAATCGTTACTCGTCCTTCTTCAACCCATTTATCTGCACCGCGACGCGACACGATGCCTGTTTCTGCTAAAAATTTATTTATACGCATAATTTTTCACCTACTAATAGAATATCTCCAGTATACATTAAATACAGCATAAATTCGCAGCGCTACGTTTTAGAAGTGGGCCGTTAATTTTGAATTAATGTTTTAAAATGCTCGAGCGGCATGGAATTTTGTATAGGTATACGGGGCACATATAATCGCGGGCTCGTCATTTCCGTTTTGCCGCCTCTATTTAAAAATGCGAGCGAAATATTGTTTTCTATAAGTGTTGCCTCATGATTTTTATTGAACTTCCCAAATGGATATGAATAGTACTGTGCTTGTATGTTTGGATCTATTCGCTGAAAAACCTCATTTGCTTGCTGCAGGTCGTAATGCAAACCGCGATTCGATGTAAGCTGAAGCTGGCTTCTCTTTAATGCTTGATCATAAACATGCAGTGCATATGTATGATGTTCGATCTCGATTCGTTCCATCACATTGTGAAGCTCGTTAAAGCCTGAAAACTGAACTTTTTCGGCTTCACTATTAAATTCCGGTGTCTCATCTTTCACACGATTGCCGATGACAAATGTAGTTCCGTACATATTTTTCCCCTGTAAAATTGGATAAACCATTTTTTCCAATGATAGGTTTGCATCATCAAATGTCAGGGCGACCACTTTTGCAGGAAGTGCCTGTTTCTTTTGCATCCATAAATCCACATCTTTCAGAGAAACCGTTGTAAAGTTTTCATCGTTCAAGAACGTCATTTGTTGTTCGAAATGGTCAATATCGACAACCGATACATTGTTACGGAAATAAGAGTTTTTAATATCTTTTACAAAGTGATGATAAATCAGTATAGGAATTCCGCTATCAATCTCCATTTTGCTTATAGGGACATATCCAAGCTTGCCCCCGATGACGATCTCATAATAGTTGCCCTTTACACCATTTGAGCTAATGCGCGTGTTTTGGCCTAATATGGCGATTGGCTTGCCTTTGCCGTGATGGGAAGCATAAACAGGGACAGTTTCATGTGTTAAAATCTGTACTTTGTTTTTGTTTTTAGCAGGCTGTATTTTTTCATTCAGGCGTCTTGCCCGCTGTTCGCCAATTTGGACTTTTGCATTTCCCGCTTCGATCAACCATGAGGAATCCTCTAAAACGGCGCTGTAAGTTTCCCCTTTTGAAAAAGTAATATACTTTACTTCCTGCCCATTATGCAAATGGAAGCGAGCGGTTGTTTCTTCCTCAATCTGTATCGTTTCCATTGAAGAAGCGTACGTTATTTTTGTAAAGAAAAATGGCGTAAATATTAAAATAGAAAGAGCGATAAGGCGTTTCATATATATACTTCCTTTAATGTAATAGTAATAATTACCAGTATAGCAGAATGTTGATTATAAAATCTTCGGAAAATTGTAGTTTAATATTTGAAATAATATAACTTTTCTGACAATATAATAGTTGAAGATACTTCTCACAAATAAAGAAATTTCAGCATAGATCCCGGTACATCCTGTATGTGAAGGTATTGTCAAAACAATTTATGCAAAGGGGAGAGATTTCAATGGCAGCAGTGTATCAAAATCCAAACACGGACGGCGCAATAGTGAATTTTAAGGAGCGCTATGACAACTTTATCGGCGGTAAATGGACAGCGCCGGTTAAAGGGGAGTATTTTGACAATGTAACACCTGTTACAGGTAAAGCATTCACGCAAGTAGCTCGTTCAACTGAAGAAGATATCGAACTCGCTTTAGATGCGGCCCATGCGGCAAAAGACGCTTGGGGTAGGACGTCTGCAACGGAGCGTGCCAATATTTTGCTGAAAATTGCGGATCGCATGGAACAAAACCTTGAAATGCTGGCGGTTGCAGAAACCTGGGATAACGGTAAAGCGGTAAGGGAGACATTGAATGCGGATCTGCCTCTTGGCATTGACCACTTCCGCTATTTTGCCGGGGCTTTACGTGCTCAGGAAGGCTCGCTTAGCCAAATTGATGACAATACAGTTGCATATCATTTCCATGAGCCGATTGGTGTTGTCGGACAAATTATCCCATGGAACTTCCCGTTGCTTATGGCAGTATGGAAGCTTGCACCAGCGCTTGCGGCAGGAAATTGTGTCGTATTGAAGCCTGCAGAGCAAACACCAGCATCAATTTTAGTGCTGGTTGAGCTGATTGAAGATCTATTGCCGCCAGGTGTGCTGAATGTTGTGAATGGTTTCGGTTTGGAAGCAGGAAAACCGTTAGCTTCGAATCCGCGCATCGGCAAAATCGCCTTTACTGGCGAGACGACGACAGGGCGCTTAATTATGCAATATGCGTCACAAAATTTAATCCCCGTTACATTGGAATTAGGCGGTAAATCACCGAATATTTTCTTTGAAGATATTATGGATGCTGATGATGCATTTTTGGATAAAGCGGTGGAAGGTTTTGTATTATTCGCGTTAAACCAAGGGGAAGTATGTACATGTCCTTCTCGTGCACTTATTCAGGAATCGATTTACGAAAAATTTATGGAGCGCGTCTTAAAGCGTGTAGAAGCAATCAAAACAGGGAATCCTTTAGATACAGATACGATGATGGGTGCTCAAGCTTCGTCAGAGCAAATGGAAAAAATCCAATCATATTTACAAATTGGCAAAGAAGAAGGCGCTGAGTGCTTGATCGGCGGCGAAAAGAATGATCTTGGCGGCGATTATGCGGAAGGTTATTATATTAAACCGACTGTATTTAAAGGCCATAATAAAATGCGGATTTTCCAAGAGGAGATCTTTGGTCCGGTTGTCGCTGTTACAACATTCAAGACGAAGGAAGAAGCATTGGAAATTGCGAATGACACATTATATGGTTTAGGCTCGGGTGTATGGACGCGCGATATGAATACGGCATACCGCTTTGGCCGCGGCATTCAAGCAGGCCGTGTTTGGACAAACTGCTACCATGCTTACCCTGCGCACGCAGCATTTGGCGGCTATAAAATGAGTGGTGTCGGCCGTGAAAACCATAAAATGATGCTGAGCCATTACCAGCAAACGAAAAACCTGTTAGTAAGCTATGATGAAAACCGCTTAGGCTTCTTCTAAGAGAGGGGGTGCGAAATTTGGTTGAACGCGTAGTCGCAACCGATTCGGCACTGCAATTAATCGAGAAGTTAAAGGAGCGCCATGGCCCGATTATGTTCCATCAATCAGGCGGCTGCTGTGATGGCTCTTCACCTATGTGCTATCCTGATGGCGACCTAATCATCGGCAATCAAGATGTGCTTTTAGGCCGCATTGGTGACAGTCCGTTTTATATGCATAAAAACCAATATGATTATTGGAAGCATACGCAAATTATTATTGATGTCGTCGATGGACGTGGTGGCATGTTTTCATTGGAAGGCGTCGAAGGAAGGCGCTTTTTATCAAGATCACGGGCATTCACAAAAGAAGAGCTTGAGCAGCTTCAAACATAAACCGGAGAGTAAACGCTGATGGCTAATCATCGGTGTTTACTCTTTTTATATGCGAAAAAATCCAATGCTTTTTCACTTCAAAAATTTAGGCGTATAATAATGAATAGGAGTGTGAGGACATGGACAAAACATCATTTATACAATTATTTGAACATAACTATGAGCGAATGGCGCTCTTTTTCGGGGCGGATGTATCCAGCAATGTTCGAATTCCGTTAGCTGTCCAATTTACATTTTCACGTGAAACATTCAATGGATTGCAATTTGAAGCGAACGTAGAAAAATTACATAAGTATCAGCCGAAACAAACATTAATTGAATTTTTAGCAACACCGTCAAATAAATCTGTATTAACTTATAAAGTTTTAGCACATCTTGTATTGCATCTAGAGCCTGAGCAAGAGCTTGAACGATTGATTTCAAACGAAAAGGCATTGGTAAAGGCAGGCTTCAAAAACAGTTCATATCAAAATATCGCCGCACTGTTTTTAACGGATGAAGCGCATGCTATCCGGGCAAAAACACTTTATGAGGAAATGAAAAAACACCACTTTTTCTTAACTGGCAAAGATGATATCCCATATGCAGTATTATTGACAAAGCAGCAAGAAGATCCGATAAGGCAAGCCAAAACGATGCGGAAATATTACGATGCCCTATCGAAGAAGGGCTTTAAGGGCGGGGATGCTTTACAAGCGGCGACACAGCTTTTAACATTGTACAATGAAGCATTTCAGCCAGTACTGGTCGATTATGTTGTAGCAATTAAACAGTCATTTACTAGCTGTAATATAAAAATAAAGAAAAGGTTTTATCCGTATTTAGCTTTACTCGCCTTAACAGCGGCAACAACCGGAGCCGTGGATGAAATTATAGGGATGAAGCAAGATTTAGTGAAGCTTTCCATGTATGCAGCAGAGCAGGATTATGCGCTCATGACAGCGACCCAGTATGTACTGCAGCAGCTAATTGATAATGATGCGCTAGCCGATTTCAATGACAGTCTATTATTTATGCAGGCGCTTAATATGAGCGGTTTCATTAATGACGCAGCATTTTTCGGGGTATTTGATATTCTCGATATATTTCTTTAATTTGGGTAAACAATATAGAGGAGTGATGAACATGAAAGAAGCAAAATTATGGATAGATGGCGCATGGGAAAGTACAGCAGAAACAAGTGAACTAAAAGCGCCTTATACGGGCGAAATTCTCGCAAAAGTAGCAAAAGCGACGGTAGCTGATGTAGAGCGTGCGATTGAAGGGGCGCATAAAACATTTCAATCTTTTAAAAAGATGCCTGCATATGAACGTGCGGAAATTTTATATAAAGTCGTGACGATTATGCGAGAGAGAAAACAGGAGCTGGCAGAAATTTTGGCTAGCGAAGCAGCAAAACCGTTGGCAGCTGGCTTGGGAGAAATAGATCGAACAATTGCGACATATCAATTCGCGGCAGAAGCGGCAAAACAAAGCACAGGCGAAACAATTCCAATGGATGCAGCACCAGGTGTAACGGATAGAATCGGTTATACAAAGCGAGTGCCATTAGGGGTTGTATCAGCAATTACACCGTTTAATTTCCCGTTTAATTTAGTTGCTCACAAATTAGGGCCTGCCTTTGCCGTAGGGAATACGGTTGTATTAAAGCCTGCATCTCAAACACCGTTAAGTGCGCTTGTCATGGCGGAAATTTTCAAAGATGCGGGATTGCCGGACGGGGCACTTCAAATTGTAACAGGCAGCGGTGGGGAATTAAGCGATACACTCGTGACACATCCGCTTGTGAAAAAAGTGACATTTACAGGAAGTGGTGCGGTAGGGTTAAAAATAAAAGAAAAGATTGGTCTGCGGAAAATAACGTTGGAGCTTGGTTCAAATGCAGCGGTCATCGTGGAGCCTTCAACCCCGATTGAAAAAATTATGGCACGCTGTGTAGGAGGGGCATTCGGTTTTGCTGGGCAAGTTTGTATTTCCCTGCAGCGCATATATGTTCATGCTTCGATTTATGAGCCATTTACGAAGCTGTTTGTTGAAGAGACGGCAAAACTGGTTATCGGGAATCCGCTTGATGAAAAAACCGATGTCAGCGCAATGATTCATCCAGATGAGGTAAGCCGTATAAAAAGCTGGATTGACGATGCAAAACGGCAAGGCGCGATTGTCGCGACAGGAGGGGAATTTACAGACCGCACATGTACACCGACTGTTATGACAAATGTGAAACCACATATGAAAGTTGTTTGTGAGGAAACATTTGCACCGATTGTTTCGATTGTTCCCTATGATACGTTGGATGAAGCAATTGCGCTTGTAAATGAGTCTGAACTTGCGTTGAATGCCGGGATTTATACAAATGTATTAACAGATGCAATGAAGGCTGCTGAAGAGATTGAAGCAGGGGCGGTAATTATTAATGATATTCCAACATTCCGTGTGGATAATATGCCTTATGGTGGCGTGAAAATGAGCGGCTACGGTAAAGAAGGCATTAAGTATGCGGTAGAGGAAATGACCGATTTAAAGTTTATTACAATGAAGTTGAATTACTGAATTTTCATACTAGCACTTCCAACTTCCGAATAGTAACATGGAATGTATGTTAGAAAGGAGGTCGATTATGAGAACAACATTTCCGATGAGTTATTCAAAATCTATCCAAACAAGATTAGTACTGCCACCTGATACAAATCACCATCAATCTATATTTGGTGGGAAAGTATTGGCATATATTGATGAGATTGCGGCGATTGCAGCGATGAAACATTCACAAGGAGAGGTCGTTACTGCTTCTTTTGACTCGGTCGATTTCGTTTCACCCGCCTATGCAGGGGATATGATCGAGCTAGAAGCGGTCGTTTCAGGAACTGGGCGTACATCGATGGAAGTATATGTGCGTGTCGTGACGCGTAATATCAAAACAGGCGCAAAAAAATTGACGACAGAGTCTTTCGTTACAATGGTCGCCATTGACGAAAAAGGCAAACCGAAAGAAGTGCCGGGTGTCGAGCCGGAAACAGATTTCGAACGTCATTTATTTGAAACAGGTCCAATTCGTCAAGAACACCGCAAGCAAAAGCGAGCATTATCAAAAAGTCGCCGCGGATAAAAAGAAGGGATATCAAAGCCGGAAGCTATTTGATATCCCTTTTCAAATTTAACTTTAACGGTGCTTTTAGAGGTTAGCCATGCAACTCGTGGACAATGCGCAGCAACGAATCAGAAGAAGTCGATACGAGATTTGTTGTTTGTGTAAGGCCGGTAATAACGGAAGATATTGCATGAATATCCTCGTTAGTATTTTCGTATTGCATTTTAATGCCGGATACCGCTTCTGTAATGGAAGTAAACGAATCAGCCAAGCTTTTTTGTGTGTCGACACTCATTTTCACTTGCTCATCAACACTTGAAACAGAGTGGGACATTTGCGTAATATTAAGCTCTGTTTCTTTGATTAAATGCGATACGTTTTGCACTGCATTTTTCGTTTCCTCGGCAAGTTTACGTACTTCATCGGCAACGACAGCGAAGCCTTTGCCGTGTTCGCCGGCACGCGCCGCTTCGATTGATGCGTTTAATGCAAGTAAATTCGTCTGATCGGCAATGCCTGTGACCAAACCAACGATGTCCGCAATTTTTTGAGAGGATTGACGCAATGTGACCATCGATGTTTCCAATGTATCAACACGGTCCAGAATCGTCGTCATAATAGCCGTTTGATTGACTAAATACGTTGTACCTGTAGTGGATTTATCTTCTGTTTCCGCCACCAGGCTCAAGCCTTGTGCAGTATTGGACGCAATTTCCTCCGATTGACTCGCGATTTCCTGCAATGATGCATTCGTTAGATCACTTATATTGTTTAATTCTTGAGCAGTATTCTGAATACGGTCGATGAGCTTTAGCTTCATATCTTCGTTTTCCATACGGATCCGCTCTTCTTCCTTTTCATATGCTTCAATTACAAGCTGCTGCTCGAAGTTGATGATTTTGGAGAAAGCATTTACCGCTTTTCCCATATCATAATTTGGCATATCGACTTTTTCGATGAATTCGATAAATGTTGTCATTAAAGACTGGAACGAAGCGATATACCATTTTGATTTCAAGCCGATTCTTACATGAACATGCGCGATTATTTGGCGTTCCTCTATGTAAGGTGAATCGATTTTACATTTAAAAATACCTTCCAAATGTTTATACAAAGTAATTTTAAGGCGATCCATTTGAGTTGTATTTTTTATAATATCTACTAGCTCCGGACTTAGACTGATTGCGCCGTAAAATTGCTCCACCATTACCGGAATCAATTCCGGGGCGAACGGCTCAAGCTGTTTGATGATCGCTAAATCATCTTTCGTCAATTTTAATAATTGAAGCTGTTTATTTAAATCTGGATACTTTGAAACATCTAAATAAACTTCTTGAGAATATTTAGCTAAATCAAAGTAAGGTCTATTTGAAGCTTTTGCTGTTTTAGAAAACAAAATACCCATACTCTTCCTCATTTCACAAAATTTTATGATACAAATATCTTACTATTTTTTGTGGGAATTATCAGTATTATTTCAAAATAAGTTCTTATTTGAGAAGAATTTGTATTTTAAAGTTAAACGAGGTATCATAGAAATTAACGAAAACCGATATATTTTTAAGCGAAGGGCGTTGTAAAGATGAAATTTCATAAAGGTCGTTTGAAATTTGTTTTACCATTGTCGCTTGGTGTGGCAATTGCTTCGTATATTATGCTAGTGAACAATTATGCGGAAGTGGGCGACCGCGATCGAATTTTGATCGTCATTGGAGCTACTATTTTAACGGCAATTATCTCCTATTTTTTATTCCCTCAAAAAGAGGATAACCCGAATGATAGAGGACCTTACTAAACGTAAATGGACGCCATGAGAAATCTCGATATTAAAAATCGGGATTTTTTTATTAACTATGTGAAACTTTTAAGAACGTTAATCGTAAATAAACTAACAAAAAAAAGTGAGGTTGATTACAAATGGAATCTAAATGGTCGAAAATTATTATTCATGCAAGCGCATTTTTTGCTCCTTTTCTAGTACCGATTCTATTTTTCTTAATAAGTTCCGAAGAAGATGTAAAGCGTACGGCGATCCAAGCACTATTGTTCCAAATCGTATTTGGAATTTTAATTGCAATTGCGGGATTCTTCACAATTTTACTGATCGGTTTGCCATTCTTATTATTGTTCTTAGTCATTTTCTGGATTGCGCCAATCATTGGCATCGTAAACGCGTTGTCAGACAAACATTGGAACTATCCGATTGTAGGGCGCTGGGTTTAACATGAAAAAGCGGTAAGGTCTGTTACTACAGATCTTATCGCTTTTTTTACATAAATAGGGATTTAACGGCGGGAAATTAGGGAAGCCTTAAGGAAGAGCGATTATTTGCATTTTAAAAATTACTTATTGTATATTTAAGTCAAAGATAGTCAAAGTCAGTTGATAAGAGGTGAGAGACAGCATGAGGAATATATCTGACATAATTGAAGGGTATTTGAAGGAAGTTATTGAATTAGACGGACAAGGACATATTGAAATAAAGCGTAATGAATTAGCGAAGCAATTTGCCTGTGCTCCTTCACAAATCAATTACGTCATAAATACACGTTTCACGACCGAGCATGGTTACTTTGTGGAAAGTAAGCGTGGAGGTGGCGGTTATATTCGGATTTTGCGTGTAACCCTCCACTCGAAGAAAAATTTATTGGACGAAATGAATACGCAAATAGGGAATTCAATTGCACAGACGAATGCAGAACGTATTATTTTTCGATTGTTAGAAGAGGATATTATTACCGAGCGTGAAGCAAGCATTATGAAAGCGGCATTGGACCGCGTCACATTGCAAGTTGGCTTGCCGCTGCGTGACCAGCTTAGAGCGCGCATTATGCAGGCAATGCTGCAAACGATTTCTTTTGAAAAGTAGAGGTGGATAAATATGATATGCGAGCATTGTAAACAGCGCCATGCAAATGTAATGGTTACACAAGTTCACAATGGGCAGAAGGTTGAGCGTCATTATTGTGAAGTATGTGCAACTCAATTTCATCCATTCCAATTTGAAGTGAGTGAAGAACCGACTTCCCTTCAGCAACTTATATCGAATTGGTTCAATTTTGTGCCGACGACCGCAAAAAAGGAAAATGCTACAGCAAGCGCATCCAGTCCAAAAGCATGTCCATCTTGCGGTTTTTCGTACCGCCAGTTTTTAAAGCAAGGCAAATTCGGATGTGGCCAGTGTTACGTAACATTCAGTGAGCAATTACCACAGCTACTCGAGCGGCTTCAAGCAGGTACACAGCATGTAGGCTATGTAGAAGAAGCGCCATCAAACGAAAAAATTGAACAACAAATCAGCGAGCTCCGTGCCTCGATGCAGCAGGCGATTTCTGAGGAACGCTTTGAGGATGCTGCTTCTATACGCGATGAAATACGTGGACTGGAAAATAAAATAAATAAGGAAGGAGAGGGGGACGCATGAATATCGAGCATTTCTTAACGAATGCCAGTCCTAGCTGGATGCAGCATGAAAGCGAATCGGATATCGTCATTAGCACGCGCATTCGGCTTGCTCGTAATATTGCCGATACTCGATTTCCGATTAGTTTTACAGAACAAGAAGCACAAACAGTTGAAGATAAAATGAGGCAGGCCTTATTATCGACGGATGCGAATCTTTATCAATTTTCTTACTTCCAAATAAAAGATATGCCGGTTTTACAACGGCAAATTTTGGTGGAGAAGCATCTCATAAGTCCAAATTTAGCGCGAAGAAAAAAAATTGGTTCGTTTTTCTTAACAAAAGATGAATCCATTAGCATATTAGTAAATGAAGAAGACCATATTCGCATCCAAAGTTTGACCCAAGGCATGAACTTAAAAGAAGCATTTGAAAAGGCAAGGAATGTCGACCGCTATTTAAGTAAGTCGTTAGCATATGCATATGAAGACCGCTACGGCTATTTGACGAGCTGCCCAACAAATGTCGGAACAGGCCTCAGAGCCTCTGTCATGCTCCATCTGCCGGCGCTTACGATGACTAAACAAATGAATGCATTAACACAGATGATGACACGATTAGGAATGGTAGTGCGGGGTATATATGGGGAAGGAAGTGAAAATTTAGGGAATATTTATCAAATATCCAACCAAATCACTTTAGGAAAATCAGAAGAAACAATATTACAGGAGCTTCAAGAGGTCGTGGAGCAAGTAATCCAAAAGGAAAAGCTTGCCCGCAAAAATTTATTAATGCGAGCGCCTTCAATTTTGGAAGACCGTCTAAGTCGCTCACTCGGCACTTTGAAATATGCAAAAATTCTGCCGAGTGAAGAAGCCGCAAGCTGTTTATCGAATGTCCGTCTTGGGGTAAGTTTAGGATTATTGGAATCCATTTCACAGCGTAAATTAAATGAATGCATGCTTTTAATGCAACCCGGGCTCATTCAGCAATATATAGGCACTACATTGCAGCCGGCAGAACGCGATATGTATCGTGCGAAGCTTTTGCAAGATAAGTTAAACGAGCAAGATGAAGCTACAAACAATGGGGAAAAAGGAGAGGATTTTCTATGATGTTTAATCGATTCACACAACGCGCTCAAAAAGTATTACAGCTTGCTCAAGAAGAAGCGATTCGTCTTAAGCATAAAGAAATTGGAACAGAGCATATTTTACTTGGCTTAATTCGTGAAGGAGGCGGAATTGCTGCAAAAGCATTGGAAGCGATCAATATTAGTCCTCAAGTGATCGAATCAGGCATTGAGGAACTAGTAGGAAAAGGTACGGAAGAAGTTGGCCCGATCGTTCATTATACACCGCGTGCGAAAAAGGTAATTGAGCTTTCCTTGGATGAATCACGCAAACTAGGTCATGCATATGTAGGAACAGAGCACATATTATTGGCGTTAATTCGCGAAGGGGAAGGTGTCGCGGCACGAGTGCTTGCAAATACCGGAGTAAGCATTAATAAGGCGCGCCAGCAAGTTTTACTGCTATTAGGGAATAATGATGCCAATAATAGCGGCAATTCAAATATGGCGCAAACTGTAAATACGCCTACGCTTGATAGTTTGGCGCGCGATTTAACAGCGGTAGCGCGAGAAGGCACGCTTGACCCGGTAATCGGCCGATCAAAAGAAATTACACGTGTTGTGGAAGTATTATCCCGCCGCACGAAAAATAACCCAGTTCTAATCGGTGAGCCGGGTGTTGGTAAAACAGCGATTGCCGAAGGATTGGCACAACAAATCATTAACAACGAAGTACCTGAGATACTGCGTGATAAACGCGTAATGACTTTAGATATGGGAACAGTTGTCGCAGGCACGAAATACCGCGGCGAGTTTGAAGATCGTCTGAAAAAAGTGATGGATGAAATACGCCAAGCGGGCAACATCATTTTATTCATCGATGAGCTTCATACATTAATCGGTGCTGGCGGTGCGGAAGGGGCGATTGATGCATCCAATATTTTAAAACCGTCATTAGCGCGGGGCGAACTGCAATGTATCGGTGCGACAACGCTTGATGAGTACCGCAAATATATTGAAAAGGATGCTGCATTAGAGCGTCGTTTCCAGCCGATTCAAGTTGATGAGCCATCTGTTGAAGAGACGATTCAAATTATTAAAGGCTTGCGTGATCGCTATGAAGCACATCACCGTGTGAAAATTTCCGATGAAGCGGTGGAAGCGGCGGCAAAATTATCGGACCGCTACATTTCCGATCGTTTCTTGCCGGATAAGGCGATTGACTTAATTGATGAGGCAGGTTCAAAAGTACGTCTGCGTTCATATACAGTACCGCCTAATTTAAAAGAGCTGGAAGATAAATTAGAAGGCATTAAATCTGAAAAGAATGCCGCTGTTTCCAGCCAGGAATTTGAAAAGGCGGCAGCATTGCGCGATTCGGAGCAAAAGCTGAAACAAGAGCTTGAGCAGCTGAAAAAAGAATGGAAAGAAAAGCAAGGCAAAGAAGAGTCAACTGTACATGTGGATGACATCGCACAAGTTGTCGCGATGTGGACAGGAATTCCTGTTTCAAAAATTGCGCAGGCGGAATCCGCGAAATTATTGAACCTTGAGGAAGAGCTGCATAAGCGCGTAGTCGGTCAAAGTGAAGCTGTAGAAGCAATTTCCCGCGCTATCCGCCGTGCACGCGCAGGATTAAAAGATCCGAAACGCCCAATTGGTTCATTCATCTTCCTTGGTCCTACAGGTGTCGGTAAAACAGAGCTTGCGCGCGCACTTGCCGAAGTAATGTTCGGTGATGAGGATGCGATGATTCGCGTGGATATGTCTGAGTATATGGAGAAACACTCGACTTCGCGTCTAGTCGGTTCCCCTCCAGGCTATGTAGGCTTTGATGATGGTGGACAATTAACGGAAAAAGTTCGCCGTAAACCATATTCAGTTGTCCTGCTTGATGAAATCGAAAAGGCGCATCCAGACGTATTCAACATTTTATTGCAAGTGTTGGAAGATGGACGCTTAACAGATTCGAAAGGGCGTGTCGTAGATTTCCGCAATACGGTTGTTATTATGACATCGAACGTTGGGGCAGATGCGTTGAAATTCCGTAAGCATGTCGGATTTGGTGCGGGTAGTGATGCATCGAAAGATAAAAACATGAAAGGCACAATGCTGGAAGAGCTGAAAAAGGCATTCCGACCAGAGTTCTTAAACCGTATTGATGAAATGATTGTTTTCCACTCACTGGAAAAGGAACATTTAAAAGAAATCGTAGCATTAATGGGCAACTCTTTAACGAAGCGTCTAAAAGAGCAAGATATTGAATTGCAGCTTACAGATGCTGCACTTGAGAAGATTGCAGAGGAAGGCTATGATCCGCAATACGGTGCTCGTCCATTACGTCGTGCATTGCAAAAACATGTGGAAGATCGCCTATCGGAAGAACTGCTGAAAGGTACATTAGACAAATCCCGAACGGTTGTGCTCGATTATGCGAATGATGAGTTTGTTGTACGCACACAGGAAAATGTAACAACAAACTAAACACTATTTGCGAGGTAGGAAAGCTAAATTTCTTACCTCGCTTTTTATATTCACCTAGAAAAGTTCAAGCAAAAAAAAATAGGTGTTTGAAAATGTTTCGTGTACAATAATAGGAACAAACATTCGAAGGAGCTAGCAAAATGGCGAAAAAAAAATCAAAATTTATGTGCAATAGCTGTGGCTATGAAGCGGCAAAATGGATGGGGCGTTGTCCAGGCTGCGGTGAATGGAATACGATGAACGAAGAAGTTGAAATCATTTCGAAAGGTCCCCGCGGCGTGTTCCAGCATTCTTCAACGACAACGAAGGCGACACCGATTATTCAGGTGGAAGTACAAGAGGAAACACGTATCGTCACACAAATGAATGAATTCAACCGTGTACTCGGGGGCGGCATTGTCCCGGGTTCGTTAGTGCTGATAGGGGGAGATCCGGGAATCGGGAAATCCACATTGCTTTTACAAGTATCTGCACTGCTGTCCAATCAAGGGAAGCGTGTTTTATATATTTCGGGCGAGGAATCTGTACGTCAAACGAAGCTGCGTGCGGAACGGTTAGGTGTACAATCACCCGAACTTTATATTTATTCGGAAACAAATTTGGAGTTTTTAAATCAAACGATTGATGAAGTTCAGCCGAAGTTCGTGATTGTCGATTCGATTCAGACGGTACACCATCCGGAAGTGACGAGTGCGCCGGGGAGCGTTTCGCAAGTACGTGAATGTACAGCAGAATTAATGCGTATTGCAAAAACAAAGAATATCGCGATTTTCCTTGTCGGCCACGTAACGAAGGAAGGGCAGATCGCGGGACCGCGCATTTTGGAGCATATGGTGGATACAGTGCTTTATTTTGAAGGGGAACGCCATCATAACCACCGGATTTTACGCAGTCAGAAAAACCGTTTTGGATCCACAAATGAAATTGCGATTTTTGAAATGCTTCATGGCGGGCTGAAGGAAGTATTAAATCCGTCCGAGCTTTTTTTGCAGGAGCGCTCACAAGGTGCACCGGGCTCAACGATTGTTGCGTCAATGGAAGGGACACGCCCCATTCTCGTGGAAATCCAATCGCTCGTAACACCAACAAGCTTTAACTATCCAAAGCGAATGGCAACAGGGGTAGATCAAAACAGAGTTCAGCTTTTAATGGCTGTATTGGAAAAGCGCATGGGGATGATGCTGCAAGCGCAAGATGCGTATATTAAAGTGGCGGGCGGTGTGAAGCTGGACGAGCCGGCCATTGATTTGGCTGTGTTGACAAGCATCGTTTCCAGCTTCAAAGATCAGGCGGTGCGTCCGACAGATTGCTTTATTGGGGAAGTTGGGCTGACGGGGGAGGTTCGCCGTGTATCCCGTATTGAACAGCGTGTTCAGGAAGCGGCGAAGCTAGGGTTTAAACGCGCTTTTATCCCGGCTTCAAATATTGGGGGCTGGGAATTCCCGGCGGATATTCAAGTAGTCGGTGTTGATACAATCAGTGATGCATTGCGGGAATCTTTTCAGGATTTAGGGCGTTAAAAAAATTATTCATCAATGGACTTATTGCCGCATTTAAAGTCGAGATACTATCGCAGTACCGAATAAACTGATCCCGCCCGGAGTAACATCAAAAATTTTTGTTCCTTTCGCCGGGTTCAAAACGCATCTTCCTCTTCTTTAAGGCGCCTTCATATATTATATGAAAATAATATATGAAGCGATGCATTCGATTATTATGTATTGGAATGATTTTGAAGTGACCCGGCAATTATTAAAATTATAAGCTTCCAATTCAATGAAAGAATAAGGTATTACACTAAGATGGAATAAATAAAATTTTTATTAAAATAATTTATTTTATTATGAGGCAAATGATAAAAACCCTTTTTTTTCGCGGTGTACTTTTGGTAGCTGTGCATCGCATGAAAAGAGCTTTATATGTATAATTATTTTATGGAGGTGATACTGTTGTTGAAAAGAGTTATTCAAGTAGCGTTTTTATTTATCGGTGGAGCATTAGGTCTCATTTTCTTACCGCCATTATATGCTTTTATGAATTTATCATCCAATCCGTGGCTTAATAATCCATATTTTAGTGTTGCGATAGGTGCTGCTTTGTTATTCGTATTATCGTTTGCGTTATCCGATTACTTTGTGAAATTGATTACTTGGCTAGAAGAAGTGTTGTTTAAATTACCAGCGGCAGACTTGCTGTTCGGGACGCTCGGTTTGATCGTCGGGCTCTGTGTGGCGACATTAGTCGGCGTAGCTATTAATCAAATGAACATTCCTGTAATTACCGCTGTTGTTCCGGCGATTTTGTCGATCGTCCTTGGATATTTAGGGTTCCGATTAGGATTTAGCAAACGTGATGAGCTTTTGCAAATTTTCACGGGCAAATCATCGAAGAAACGTCTCAATGATGCATCCGGCAAGGAAATCCAAGATCAATATAAATTACTTGATACGAGTGTGATTATTGATGGCCGTATTGCCGATATTTCGGCGACAGGTTTTGTCGAAGGGGTTTTAGTCGTTCCTCAATTCGTGTTGACAGAGCTCCAGCATATTGCGGATTCCTCCGATACGTTGAAACGTACGCGTGGTCGCAGAGGGCTTGATATATTAAAGCGTCTCCAAGATGAACGTGCTTCAAAGGTGCTGATTACGGAAGTTGATTTTGAAGATGTGGCGGAAGTGGACTTAAAACTGGTCCGCCTGGCGAAAAATATGGGTGCGCAAATTTTAACGAATGATTTTAACTTAAATAAAGTTTGCGAATTGCATCGTGTGCAAGTATTAAATATTAACGATTTGGCAAATGCAGTAAAACCGGTCGTTATTCCAGGCGAAGATATGCAAGTCGTTGTTATTAAAGACGGAAAAGAACATAATCAAGGTGTGGCTTATTTGGATGATGGCACGATGATTGTCGTGGAGGGCGGACGTAGCTATATCGGCCAAGCCATTACAGTAACGGTGACAAGTGTTCTGCAAACATCGGCAGGGCGAATGATTTTCGCGAAGCCAAAAGAGGATTAGGAAGTGAAGCATTTTGCGTTATGAAGTCGTTTTGCCGGCAGCAGGCAGCGGAAAGCGGATGGGCGCCGGGCAAAATAAATTATTTTTGAATTTGGCGGATAAGCCTATTTTAGTGCATACACTTCTTGTTTTTGAACAAGATGAAAACTGCACAGGAATTTGGCTTGCAGTAAAAGATGAAGAACGTCCATTTATTCAGTCGCTAATCGAAAACTACAATATTACAAAAGTAAAAGGCTTGCCTACAGGCGGAGAAGAACGTCAGCATTCCGTCCACTCATGCATCAAAGAGATGAATGCAGTGGAAGTTGTGCTTGTCCATGATGCGGCGCGTCCGTTCATTACAACTCCGAAAATTTCGGAGCTCACAAAAGTTGCCCACGAAAAAGGTGCGGCCATTGCAGGTGTGAGAGCAAAGGATACGATGAAGGTTGTGCACAATGGCCTCATTAAAGAGACGGTCGATCGTGAATCTTTATGGATTGTTCAAACACCGCAAGCATTTCGCTATGATCTGCTGGCAGAAGCGGAAGATGTCGCTGAAAAGGTCGGTTTTTTAGGAACGGATGAGGCGATGCTTGTGGAACGTTTAGGGCATGACATCCACATTGTCGAAAGCAGCTACGAAAATATAAAAATGACGACAAAGGAAGATTTAATTTTCGGCGAAGCGATTTTAAAACAACGAAAAACGATTATTTAAACGAAAGCCCTGAAAAATGCGAAAGTTTTTCAAGGCTTTTTTTCGAGAAGTTGATTATACTAAGAATAATGAGATTAGCAGAAAGAAGGTGAAGGCTAGTTTACTTTGTAGGCTAGCATATATATGTTTCGAATTGGACAAGGGTTTGACGTTCATGAATTTGCGGAAGGGCGTCCGTTGATTTTAGGTGGGATTACGATTCCGCACGAGCGCGGCTTAGTAGGCCACTCGGATGCGGATGTGCTTTTACATACAGTGACAGACGCGGCACTAGGAGCGATTGGTGAAGGGGACATCGGACGTCACTTCCCGGATACTGATCCAGAGTGGAAAGATGCGGATTCGGCGAAGCTTCTTGCATATATTTGGGAAATGGTTGAAGAGCGTGGCTATAAGTTAGGGAATGTGGACTGCACAATCATGGCACAACGCCCGAAAATGGCTCCATATATCGGCCAAATGCAAAATCGCATCGCTGAGCTATTGAATGCCGAACCTTCACAAGTAAATGTGAAAGCGACAACGACGGAAAAGTTAGGGTTCGTTGGTCGCGAAGAAGGCATCGCGGCAATGGCGACAATTTTATTAATAAAGGCGTAATTGAGCGTGTGTGTGTCAAATTTCGGCACACACTACTTTTATTTAACCGATTCAAGTGGTAAAATGAGCAAAGTTTAGAAAGACATATGCTGTGTCATGCTAGCACTACATAATGTCCTTTCTTATGCATATAAAAAAATGTATAATTTTTATATGCAAAAAAGGTCGAAATTATTTTAGACGTAAATTTAGGAGGCAATATTATGACGAAACCAGTTCGTGTTCGTTATGCACCATCGCCAACAGGATTTTTACATATCGGTGGCGCACGTACAGCTTTATTCAATTATTTATATGCAAAACATCATAACGGTACTTTTGTAGTGCGTATTGAAGATACAGATATTGAGCGTAATGTAGAGGGTGGCGAAGCTTCTCAATTAGATAATTTACGCTGGTTAGGCATTACACCCGATGAGTCGGTTGATATCGGCGGTCCTTATGCGCCTTACCGTCAAATGGAGCGTTTGGATATTTATAAAGAGCATGCAGAAAAAATGCTGGAAGCCGACAAAGCGTATAAATGTTTCTGTACTTCGGAAGAGCTTGAAGCTTCACGCGAAAAACAAAAGGCACAAGGCGTTGCGGCACCTGCATATGATGGTAAATGCCGTCATTTAACAGCTGAGGAAGTTGCTGAAAAAGAAGCTGCTGGTATCCCTCACACAATTCGTATGCGTGTTCCTGAAAATGTTACGTATCAGTTCACTGATCTAGTTCGCGGTGAAGTATCGTTCGATTCAAAAGATATTGGCGATTGGGTACTTGTAAAAGCAAACGGTATCCCGACTTACAATTATGCGGTAGTGCTGGATGATCACTTCATGGAAATTACACATGTATTCCGTGGGGAAGAGCATTTATCAAACACACCAAAACAAATGATGATCTTTGACGCATTCGGATGGGAATATCCGCAATATGGCCATATGACATTAATCGTAAATGAAGAGCGTAAAAAATTATCAAAACGTGATGAGTCAATCATCCAGTTCGTTACACAATACAAGGACCTAGGCTACTTACCGGAAGCGATGTTTAACTTCTTTGCATTACTTGGCTGGTCACCTGAGGGAGAAGAAGAAATCTTCTCACATGACGAATTTATAAAGCTGTTTGATGAAAAACGCTTGTCGAAATCACCGTCAATGTTCGATAAAACAAAACTAACGTGGATGAATAACCAATATATTAAAAAAATGTCTCATGAAGAGGTAGTTGCTTTAGCATTGCCACATTTACAAAAAGCAGGTTTACTTCCAGAAGAGTTATCGGAAGAGCAACATGCATGGGCTTCTGATTTAATCGCTCTTTACCATGAGCAAATGAGTTTCGGGGCAGAAATTGTAGAACTATCGAGCCTATTCTTTACGGAGGAAATTGCATATGATGAGGAAGCGAAAGAAGTGCTTGCCGGCGAAACAGTTCCGGCGGTAATGGCTTCATTCAAAGCACAATTAGAAGCTTTAGAATCATTTGATGCTGATTCCATCAAGGCTGCGATTAAGGCAGTGCAAAAGGATACGGGCGCAAAAGGCAAAAACTTATTTATGCCAATCCGTGTTGTCACAACAGGCCAAACACATGGTCCGGAATTACCGAATGCGATTGTCTTAATCGGCAAGGATAAAACAATTGCCCGTGTAGAGAAGTTTGCAAAGTAATAATCAAATGCCATTTAATTTGAGTTTGGCTTGGCAGCAAGGGAATAAACTGTTTTCAGGATGGGGCGAAGTATGTTACCGCCATTTTCGGTTAAACAAAAATATTGATTTTTCAGAAAATAACTGTAAAATGTATTTAAATCGTATATAGCGTTAGCGCGTTGAGAAGGAGAAGTATGTGGCGCATACCTTTTAGAGAGGATCATCACCGGCTGAAAGTGATCCAGGTCAAAGCAAAACGGAAATGCACCTTCGAGTATTTAATTGAAACTTTAGTAGGTTAAATCGGTTTGTCCCCGTTAGCGGACTTTCAAGCGGAAAAAGTATTCATGCTTTTTCAACCAGAGTGGAACCGCGCGTAAAGCGTCTCTGTCATCTTATACAGGTGATGGAGACGCTTTTTTTCGTCGAAGATAAATGGAATTTTCGTTTCGGATAACTTAGAGCCGCTGTGTATATGAACTATGAACGGGGCTTTAGTGCATTTGCTCATATTTGAATGGCGGCAAAAAGGGGAGGTAAAAACATGTTGAAAAGAATAAAAGAAGATATCGATAATATTTTTGAAAATGACCCGGCGGCAAGAAGTGTATTTGAAGTGGTATTAACATATTCGGGTTTACATGCGATTTGGTCGCATCGCATTGCCCATTGGTTTTTTAAACGGAGATTTTTCTTTATTGCACGGGCGATTTCGCAAATTAGCCGTTTCTTTACAGGTATTGAAATTCACCCGGGCGCAAAAATCGGCCGTCGCTTTTTCATTGATCATGGCATGGGAGTTGTCATCGGCGAAACATGCGAAATTGGAAATGATGTGACGTTATATCAAGGTGTGACACTAGGTGGTACAGGGAAAGAAAAAGGTAAGCGTCACCCGACTTTGGAAGATGGCGTATTGGTGGCAACAGGGGCAAAAGTGCTCGGCTCGATAACGGTTGGCGCAAACAGTAAAATTGGCGCGGGCTCCGTCGTCCTAAAAGAAGTTCCGCCGAATGCAACTGTTGTAGGCATTCCGGGCAAGGTCGTTATGATTGACGGTATTCGCACAGAAGCGAAAAAGTTGGATCACCAAAATATCCCGGACCCAGTTGGTGACCGCTGTGATCTATTGGAAAAAACAATTGAACAATTACAACAGGAAATTGCACACTTAAAAAAGGAGCAGGCAAAATGAGCATTCAAATTTTTAATTCATTGACGAGACAAAAAGAGCCTTTTATTCCACAGGAGGAAGGCAAAGTGAAAATGTATGTATGCGGACCGACTGTATACAATTACATCCATATCGGAAATTCACGACCGGTTATCGTCTATGATACGGTACGTCGCTATTTGCAATATGCGGGCTATGAAGTGAATTTCGTTTCGAATTTTACCGATGTTGACGACAAAATTATTAAAGCGGCAAATGAACTCGGAGAAGATACATCTGTATTAACTGAGCGTTTTATTGCAGCTTATTTTGAGGATATTACGGCACTGGGATGCAAAAAAGCAGATGCGCATCCACGTGTAACAGAGCATATGGGTGACATTATCGAATTTATTAAGGTGCTAATCGATAAAGGTTTTGCATATGAATCTCAAGGCGATGTTTATTATCGCACACGTAAATTCGATGGCTACGGAAAGCTAAGCCACCAATCGATTGATGATTTAAAGGTAGGGGCACGCATCGAAGCGGGCGAGAAAAAGGAAGACCCGCTAGACTTTGCGTTATGGAAAGCTGCAAAACCAGGTGAAGTAAAGTGGAGTTCGCCTTGGGGAGAAGGTCGTCCAGGATGGCATATTGAGTGTTCTGTTATGGCGCGAGAGCATTTAGGTGATACAATCGATATTCACGCAGGCGGGCAAGATTTAACATTCCCTCACCATGAAAATGAAATAGCCCAATCAGAGGCGCATAATGATAAAACGTTTGCGCGCTATTGGATGCATAACGGATATATTAATATCGATAATGAAAAAATGTCGAAGTCGCTTGGCAATTTTATATTAGTGCATGATATCCGCCAGCAAATCGACCCGCAAGTATTGCGTTTCTTTATGTTGTCAGTACATTATCGCCATCCGATCAACTTCGCGCAGGATTTAGTGGAGGCTGCAAAAAACGGACTGGAGCGCATTCGTACATCTTATGCAAATGTCGAGCACCGTTTTGCATCATCGGCAAGCCTGGCTGATAATAGCGAGGAATGGCTGCAAAAAATCGATCAGGCGAAAGTTGATTTTGAAAATGCGATGAATGATGATTTTAATACGGCAAATGCGATTTCGGTACTATTTGAGCTATCACGCATTGCGAATATTTATTTAAACGAAACGAATACAGATAAAGTAGTGCTGCAAGCAATTTTGAATATGTTTGATACAATTGGGGAAGTATTGGGAATCCATGTGAAAGTTGAAACGGTCCTGCTTGATGAAGAAATTGAGGCATTGATCGAAGAACGTAATCAAGCACGCAAAAATCGCGATTTCGCACGTTCAGATGAAATCCGCGATCAATTGCTAGGCATGGACATTGTGTTGGAAGATACTCGTCAGGGAACACGCTGGAAACGAGGACAATAAATGCAAAACTTGACACCCCATGAAGTAATACAGCTAAATGCATTGGCGCTCGCTTATATGGGCGACGCCGTGCTGGAACAAAGAATTCGGGAACATTTAATTTTATCGGGCCGGGCAAAGCCCAATACACTGCATAAAGAAGCGACAAAATATGTTTCGGCAAAGTCCCAGTCGCATATTGTGCATCGCATGATTGAGGAAAACTATTTAACAGAAGAGGAGCAAGCGGTTTTTCGCAGAGGACGCAATGCGAAATCCGGTTCCGTTCCAAAAAATACAGATGTGCGCACATATCGGAACAGCTCAGGTTTTGAAGCGGTTTTAGGCTTTTTATTTTTAAGTAAAGAGCATCATCGCGCAAATGAAATTATTGATTATGCAATCGAAATTGTAGAACAATCAAAAGGAGTGTAACTATGGCAGAGAGAAGACAGCAAAATCGTAAGCCGCGAGATTACAAAGTCCGCGATAAAAAAGCAGACACTTATAAAGCTCACGATAAAAAACAACAAGAAAAACCGCAATCTGCCCAAGAAGAAGTCTCAGGAGAAATGATTGCAGGGAAAAATCCGGTATTGGAAGCGCTTCGTTCAGGCCGCGAAATTAACAAGCTATGGATTGCGGAAGGTGTAAAAAAAACAGGTGTGCAGGAATTGATGGACTTGGCAAAAGAGCAGGGCGTATTAGTCCAATTTGTACCGAAACAAAAAATTGATAAATTAGCGGAAAACCACCAGGGGATAGTCGCATCTGTGGCAGCTTACGACTATGCACAGCTCGACGATTTATTCGATGTAGCCAAGGCAAAAAATGAAGATCCTTTTTTCCTGATTTTAGATGAACTGGAAGATCCGCATAACTTAGGTTCCATTATGCGTACAGCAGATGCGATTGGTGCACATGGTATCATCATTCCGAAGCGCCGGGCAGTTGGTTTAACGGCTGTTGTAGCGAAAGCTTCCACAGGCGCAATCGAACATGTGCCGGTTGTACGTGTGACAAATCTGGCACAAACGGTGGATGAGCTAAAAGACCACGGTGTATGGATTGCGGGAACAGATGCAAAAGGTTCGGCAGATTATCGTAAAATGGATGCAACATTGCCGCTCGCATTAATTATTGGTAGTGAAGGTAAAGGAATGAGCCGTCTTTTAAAAGATAAATGTGATTTCTTATATCACTTACCGATGATTGGTCATGTTACATCATTGAATGCTTCCGTAGCAGCGGCACTGCTTATGTATGAAGTGTACCGTAAACGACAAGAAGCTAACGGATGAGGACATGCAGAACATTTTGCTAGTAGACGGCTATAACATGATTGGCGCATGGAGTGAGCTGCGTCCTTTGCGCGATCCGCACTTTGAAGATGCGCGTGATCGACTAATCGAAAGAATGGCAGAATATAAAGCACATACAGGCTGGCGTGTTATAGTTGTATTTGACGCGCATCTTGTACCGGGCACAGAGCAGCTTTATATTCAGCATGCTGTGGAAGTTCTTTATACGCGCAAAAACGAAACAGCAGATGAGCGCATCGAAAAACTATCGACCGAATTGAAAGGGCGGAAAGTCCAAATACATGTCGCAACTTCGGATATGACCGAGCAAAACGTCGTATTTGGTCATGGCGCTTTAAGGAAATCCGCGCGCGAGCTTGAAATTGAAATGCAGATTATCCAATCGAAAATTTCATCAAAAGTAAAAGAAACTACTAACGAAAAACCAGTCTCAAGAATTAAGTTATCAAAAGAAGTAGAACTGCAATTTGAAAAATGGAGAAGGGGGCTTAAGTAATCGTTTGCCCGCAATTTCCAATTAAGTTATACTATTCCTAATGATTCTAGCGTAGCTGAGGTGATTTTCATTGCTTAAAAGTGAGAAGTTACAAATGGTACTGCATTTTGAACATTTGACAGATGAAGAGCTTGTAGAGCAAGTGCATCTAGGCAATACAGATGCGTTAGATTTTTTGATTTCAAAATACCGACTGTTCGTCAAGGCTAAAGCGCGGTCGTATTTTCTGGTCGGTGCCGACAAAGAAGATATTATTCAAGAAGGCATGATTGGTTTATATAAGGCGATCCGCGATTTCAAAGAGGATAAGCTTGCTTCATTTCGCGCATTTGCCGAACTTTGCATTACAAGGCAAATTATTACGGCGATTAAGACCGCTACACGTCAGAAGCATATTCCGCTAAATTCCTATGTATCGCTGGACAAGCCTATTTATGATGAAGAATCTGAGCGTACGTTGATGGATATTATTACGAGTCCGATTTCCGACGATCCGGAATATTTGATGATTAACCGTGAAGATTACACTTATCTAGAACAAAAGATGGGTGAAGTATTAAGCGAACTAGAACAGCAAGTGTTAGTCCGCTATCTTGAGGGACAATCCTATAATGAAATTTCCGAAGAATTGAATCGCCATGTGAAATCCATTGATAATGCACTGCAGCGTGTGAAGCGGAAATTAGAACGGCATCTTGAACTGAAAGAAATGACTTAAACACTGTGAACCTTTGTTGACAGTGGGAAATTTAGGTGTTAGTCTTTAAAGGACAAACTGCCGAAAAGGTGATAAGCATGGCAAAGAAAGTCGTTTTAAGCTGTGAAAAATGCGGTTCAAGAAACTACAGCGCCCCGAAAAAAGAAGGAGCGGCTGAGCGTTTAGAATTGAAAAAATTTTGTTCACACTGCAATGAGCATACAATGCATAAACAAACGTTATAAATGAAATATAGATTAATTTGTTGTTCGGAGGTTAGGCAAAGATGAGTAAAGTAACAAACTTTTTACAAGAAGTCGGCTCGGAAATGCGCAAAACAAGCTGGCCAAAAAGTAAAGAGTTAACGAAATATACGATAGTAGTAGTTTCAACAGTTATCGTGATGGCGTTATTCTTTACAGTTATAGATTTAGGAATTTCAGAATTATTCCGTTGGTTCTTGTCTCTATAAGCAATATCATGTTAATATTTCGAAATAGCCCGTCCATGCCATATAACGGGTTTTTTCATTTGTTTGAAATGTATAGATTGTTGAATTTTTGTGAATAGGGAATAATGTCCTTAACACATTTTATGTAAAGGAGGGACGGACGATTTAGTCCTACCTATATGGAGAAAAATTGGTATGTAGTTCATACGTATTCTGGTTACGAAAATCGGGTAAAAGCGAATCTTGAAAAACGTGTTGAAACAATGGGAATGCAAGATAAAATTTTCCGTGTAATCGTAGCAGAGCATGAAGAAATCGACGTAAAAGAAGACGGCAAGAAAAAAGCGGTAATGCGTAAAATATTCCCCGGCTACGTTTTAGTTGAATTGATTATGACAGACGACGCTTGGTATGTCGTTCGAAATACTCCGGGTGTTACAGGGTTTATCGGGTCTTCAGGCGGCGGCGTAAAACCGACGCCATTATTGCCGGAAGAAGCGGAACGTCTGCTTGCACAAATGGGAATGAACGAAGCGCAATTAGGTGAGGTCGAAATTTCGGTTGGTGAAGTTGTGGAAGTTCTTGAAGGACCATTCGCACACTTCCAAGGCCGTGTGGAAGAAGTGGATACCGACAAAGCAAAACTAAAAGTTCTTGTAGATATGTTCGGCCGCGAAACAGTTATGGAGCTAGACTTTAACCAAGTTCAAAAAATATAGAATTATTTATACTTGATTAAGCATTTTAAAAGTGTTATCATTTCATAGGTCAGACTGTCAAAAAAATGACGTGTGATTCTAATTAGTTTTAATGTTATCGGCAAGTTAGCTGACGAACAGATATTTGAGTGGGAGGGGCAACCCAATTACCACATCACGGACTTAAGGAGGTGTGTCTCGTGGCTAAAAAAGTTATTAAAGTTGTAAAACTTCAAATCCCTGCTGGTAAAGCAAACCCAGCACCACCGGTTGGTCCTGCATTAGGTCAAGCAGGTGTAAACATCATGGGATTCTGTAAAGAATTTAACGCTCGTACTGCTGATCAAGCTGGTCTTATCATTCCAGTAGAAATCTCAGTATTCGAAGACCGTTCATTCACTTTCATTACTAAAACTCCACCTGCAGCAGTATTACTTAAAGTAGCAGCTGGTATCCAATCTGGATCAGGTGAACCAAACCGTAAGAAAGTTGCAACGGTTAAACGTGATAAAGTTCGCGAAATCGCTGAACAAAAAATGCCAGACCTTAACGCTGCTTCAGTTGAAGCTGCTATGTTAATGGTTGAAGGTACTGCACGAAGCATGGGTATTACAATCGAAGATTAATCCCATCTTCACACTTGATGATGTTTTTGTTTTTGGAAGGTTGCTGCGCTCGGATAGTCAATTTGAAGAGTGCGCAACCTTTATTCGTGGGAGGTCAAATCCGTTACAACCACAATCAAGGAGGAAATTATAATGGCTAAAAAAGGTAAAAAACTGCAAGATGCAGCTAAATTAATCGATCGCGCTACTTTATATTCTGTAGAAGAAGCAGTAGCTTTAGCGCAAAAAACATCTACAGTCAACTTCGATGCAACTGTAGAAGTAGCATTCAAATTAGGTATCGATACTCGTAAAAATGACCAACAAATCCGTGGTGCGGTAGTATTGCCACACGGTACTGGTAAAACTCAACGCGTATTAGTTTTCGCTAAAGGCGAAAAACTTAAAGAAGCGGAAGCTGCTGGCGCTGACTATGTAGGCGATGCAGAATACATCCAAAAAATCCAACAAGGTTGGTTTGATTTCGATGTAATCGTTGCAACTCCTGACATGATGGGTGAAGTTGGTAAATTAGGTCGTGTATTAGGTCCTAAAGGTTTAATGCCAAACCCTAAAACAGGCACAGTTACATTTGACGTAACAAAAGCAATCGAAGAAATCAAAGCTGGTAAAGTAGAATACCGTGCTGAAAAGTCTGGTATCATCCACGCTCCAATCGGTAAAGTTTCTTTCGATACAGAAAAATTAGTAGAAAACTTCTTAGCTGTATTTGAAGTAGTTCAAAAAGCTAAGCCAGCTGCAGCAAAAGGTACTTACATGAAGTCTGTAAACGTTACAACTACAATGGGCCCTGCTGTAAAAGTTGACGCTGCTAACGTTACAATCAAGTAATTTCCGATTTTTTTTAAAATCGTAAAATAAAATTTGTTGACAACACGCCCCTTACTTGGTAAGATGAGTGCTGTTGTGAATCATCCATTTGTACCGTAGACAGTAGGAGTGCCATATGCACTTAATATTCCTACCGAGGACATAGGAGTTCGGATTCTTTTTAAGATGATGTACTTTCAGCCTCTATGTCTATTTTGATGTAGAGGCTTTTCTTTGTCGGTATAAATGACTCATTCTAATAGGAGGTGTCATCATGAGCAAAGCAATCGAATCTAAAAAAGTTCAAGTTCAAGAAATCGCTGACAAATTCTCAGCTGCTGCATCTGTAGTAGTAGTAGATTACCGTGGTTTAACTGTAGCGCAAGTAACAGAATTACGTAAGCAATTACGTGAAGCTGGTGTAGAGTTCAAAGTTTACAAAAATACTTTATCTCGCCGTGCTGCCGAAACTGCTGGTTTAGAAGGAATCAATGAATTCTTAACTGGTCCAAATGCTATCGCATTCTCTAACGAGGACGTAGTAGCTCCAGCTAAAATCATCAACGAATTCGCTAAGAAAAACGAAGCGTTAGAAATTAAAGCTGGTATCATTGAAGGTACTGTGGCATCAGTTGAAGACGTTAAAGCTCTTGCAGAACTTCCATCACGCGAAGGTCTATTATCAATGCTTTTATCTGTACTTCAAGCTCCAGTGCGCAACTTCGCACTTGCAACAAAAGCAGTTGCAGAACAAAAAGAAGAGCAAGGTGCTTAATATTAGCCTCTTAACTTCAACAATCAGGCAAATCGCCTAAAACTAATAAAACATTCCATAGGAGGAAATTAAAATGAACAAAGAGCAAATCTTAGAAGCTATCAAAGCTATGACAGTTCTAGAATTAAACGATTTAGTAAAAGCAATCGAAGAAGAATTCGGTGTAACAGCTGCTGCTCCAGTAGCAGTAGTTGCTGGTGGTGCTGCTGGCGCTGCTGAAGAAAAAACTGAGTTTGATGTAGTATTAGCTTCTGCTGGTGCAGAAAAAATCAAAGTAATCAAAGTGGTTCGTGAAATCACTGGTTTAGGTTTAAAAGAAGCTAAAGAGGTTGTTGACAACGCTCCTAAAGCTCTTAAAGAAGGCGTTTCTAAAGATGAAGCTGAAGAAATCAAGTCTAAACTTGAAGAAGTTGGCGCTTCAGTAGAAGTTAAATAATTTCAGTTTAACTTTAATGGCTAAGTTTCGCGCTTAGTTTAATAAGGTAAGCTCGTCACAATTTTGCGGCGGGCTTTTCTTTATTTCAAATTCTTTAGTCGATAAGAAAGTATAATTTTTTAGAAAATCCATATAAAAAGGACATCATTTCGCGCTGATTGGCGCAAAATGCGTTTTTCTAAGGAGGCGTGTCGCATGTCTGAACATTATTATTCAAATAAGCCTCAAACTGAGAGTAAACCACGCCAATGGAAATTTACTTTATTAGGCAATACATTTACGTTCGAAACGGATGCGGGTGTATTCAGTAAAAGCGAAGTAGATTTTGGTTCCCGTGTGTTAATTGATGTGTTTGAAATGCCTGAAATTGAAGGTGTTTTACTTGATGTTGGCTGTGGCTATGGACCAATCGGATTGTCGGTTGCAAAAAACAACCCTGATCGTGAAGTATTTATGATGGACATTAATTCACGCGCAGTTAGTTTGTCTCAAAAAAATGCCCAACTAAACGGGGTTCAAAATGTACGTATTTTTGAAAGCGATGGGTTAGATGCCGTAGAAGCTGGAACTAAAGTAGCTGCAGTATTAACAAATCCGCCAATTCGTGCTGGCAAAGAAACGATTTTTAAATTTTATGATAGTGCATATGAATTGTTGGAGGAAAATGGTGAGCTATGGATTGTTATTCAGAAAAAGCAGGGTGCGCCATCAACAATGAGTCATTTAGAAGGAATGTTTTCAGAAGTAGAGATTGTGGAGAAGAAAAAAGGATATTGGATCATCCGTGCAAAAAAATAAGTAAGATCTGTATCAAATATTGACTTGACAAATCGAGTATGATAACATTATAAAATGCAAAATTATTATTTTGAGGTAGTATGCCCTTTTGCATAAATTAAACAAATTTACGGGTATACTTACTAAGAATAAGTTAAGTTTAACCGAAAATGAGATCTTATAAAAAGTCTCGTTTTCTTTTTGTCTTTCGAAATCATACACTATTTGTAAGGTTTTGCAAAGACCTATTATCGCTTTATTGAGGGGTGAATGAGTTGACAGGTCAACTAGTTCAGTACGGACAACACCGCCAGCGTAGAAGCTTTGCGCGTATTAGTGAGGTGCTGGAACTTCCGAATTTAATCGAAATCCAAACAGCATCTTATGAGTGGTTCCTTGAAGAAGGATTGCGCGAGATGTTCCACGACATTTCTCCAATCGAAGATTTTACAGGTAATCTTTCATTAGAATTCGTCGACTATACTTTAGGAGAGCCTAAATATGATGTGGATGAATGTAAAGAACGTGACGTAACTTACGCTGCGCCATTGCGTGTGAAAGTACGTTTGCACAACAAAGAAACAAACGAAGTAAAAGAGCAAGATGTCTTTATGGGCGATTTCCCATTAATGACAGAGACAGGCACGTTTATTATTAACGGTGCTGAGCGTGTTATCGTTTCTCAGTTAGTTCGTTCTCCGAGTGTATACTTCCACGAAAAAACGGATAAAAACGGTAAAAAGGGCTTTGGTGCAACCGTTATTCCTAACCGTGGCGCATGGCTGGAATATGAAACAGATGCAAAAGATGTCGTTTATGTACGAATCGATCGCACACGTAAATTACCAGTTACAGTGCTGTTACGTGCATTAGGCTTCGGCTCGGACCAAGAAATTTTAGATATCATTGGCGACAATGAATATTTACGTAATACGTTAGAGAAGGATAACACAGAAGGCACTGAAAAGGCGCTTCTTGAAATCTATGAACGTTTACGTCCAGGTGAACCGCCAACAGTTGAATCTGCGAAGAACTTATTATATTCTCGCTTCTTTGATGCAAAACGCTATGATTTAGCGAATGTTGGCCGTTACAAAATGAATAAAAAGCTTCACATTAAAAATCGTTTATTCAACCAAACGATTGCAGAGACGCTTGTAGATCCTGATACAGGGGAAATTATCGTAGAAGCGGGTACATTGTTGGATCGTCGCAATTTAGATAAGTTAATCCCTTATTTGGAAAGCGGTGTTGGATTCCGTACGTTAAACCAAGTTGGTGGCGTACTAGAGGATGATATTACAATCCAATCAATCAAAATTTACGCCCCAAATGATGAAGCGCAAAAAGAAATCAATGTTATTTCCAACGCTTATGTAGAAGAGGAAGTAAAAAATATTACACCAGCTGATGTTTTAGCTTCTGTTTCGTACTTCTTCAATTTATTATATGACGTAGGTAACACAGATGATATTGACCATTTAGGAAACCGTCGTTTACGTTCTGTTGGCGAATTATTGCAAAACCAGTTCCGTATCGGTTTGTCCCGTATGGAGCGTGTCGTACGTGAACGTATGTCAATTAATGATACAGCGGCTATCGTACCACAGCAATTAATCAATATCCGTCCAGTTATCGCATCAATTAAAGAGTTCTTTGGCAGTTCTCAATTATCTCAATTCATGGACCAAACAAACCCATTAGCAGAGTTGACGCACAAACGCCGTCTATCTGCATTAGGACCCGGTGGTTTAACACGTGAGCGCGCAGGTATGGAAGTACGTGACGTTCACTACTCACACTATGGCCGTATGTGTCCGATTGAGACGCCGGAGGGACCAAACATTGGTCTGATTAACTCATTATCTTCATTCGCAAAAGTTAATAAATTCGGATTCATTGAAACACCGTACCGCCGTGTTGATCCAAATACGGGTACCGTAACAGATGAGATTCACTATTTGACTGCGGACGAGGAAGATAACTATGTAGTGGCACAAGCGAACTCTGAGTTAAATGATGATGGCACATTCGCAAAGGAAGAAATCGTAGGACGTTTCCGCGGCGATAACACAGTATTTAGCAAAGACCGCATCGACTACATGGATGTATCTCCGAAGCAAGTAGTATCTGCTGCCACTGCATGTATCCCGTTCTTGGAAAACGACGACTCAAACCGTGCGTTAATGGGAGCGAACATGCAACGTCAAGCTGTTCCATTACTATATCCAAATGCACCATTTGTCGGTACAGGTATGGAGCATGTGGACGCGCGTGATTCAGGTGCTGCTGTCGTAGCAAAGTATGATGGAATCGTAGAGCATGTGGAAGCACGTTCAATTCACGTACGTCGTATTGAATTAGTAGATGGCAAAGAAGTTAAGGGCGACTTAACGAAATATAAACTGCAAAAATTCATTCGTTCAAACCAAGGTACATCTTATAACCAGCGCCCAATCGTAAAAGTTGGTGACCGTGTAAAACCTCGTGATATTTTAGCTGATGGTCCATCTATGGAAAAAGGCGAATTAGCACTTGGTCAAAACGTACTTGTTGCGTTCATGACATGGGACGGCTTCAACTACGAGGATGCTGTAATTATGAGCGAACGCCTTGTTAAAGACGATGTATATACTTCTGTTCATATTGAAGAATATGAATCGGAGTCTCGTGATACGAAGCTTGGACCTGAAGAAATCACTCGTGATATTCCAAACGTAGGTGAAGATGCACTTCGTAACCTGGACGACCGCGGAATTATCCGTATCGGTGCAGAAGTTCGCGATGGTGACATTCTAGTAGGTAAAGTTACGCCTAAAGGGGTTACAGAGTTAACTGCGGAAGAGCGTTTATTACATGCTATCTTCGGTGAAAAGGCGCGTGAAGTACGTGATACGTCTCTACGCGTACCACACGGTGCTGGCGGTATCATTTTAGATGTAAAAGTATTCAACCGTGAAGACGGCGATGAATTACCACCAGGTGTAAACCAGTTAGTTCGTGCTTATATTGTTCAAAAACGTAAAATCCGCGTTGGTGACAAAATGGCCGGACGTCACGGGAACAAAGGTGTAATTTCACGCATTTTACCAGAGGAAGATATGCCATTTATGCCGGATGGAACACCAGTAGATATCATGCTTAACCCACTGGGCGTACCTTCCCGTATGAACATCGGACAAGTTTTAGAGCTTCATTTAGGTATGGCTGCACGCTATTTGGGCGTACACATGGCTACACCAGTATTTGACGGAGCGAACGAAGAAGATGTTTGGGAAACGATGGAAGAAGCTGGTATGAACCGTGATGGTAAAACAATCCTTTATGATGGACGTTCAGGTGAACCGTTCGACAGCCGCGTTTCCGTTGGTATCATGTATATGATTAAGTTAGCGCACATGGTTGACGACAAACTTCATGCACGTTCAACGGGACCTTATTCATTAGTAACGCAGCAGCCACTTGGTGGTAAAGCGCAATTCGGCGGTCAGCGTTTCGGTGAGATGGAAGTTTGGGCACTTGAAGCGTACGGTGCTGCTTACACGTTACAAGAGATTTTAACAGTAAAATCCGATGACGTTGTAGGTCGTGTGAAAACATACGAAGCAATCGTAAAAGGTGAAAGTGTTCCAGAGCCAGGCGTTCCAGAATCATTCAAAGTATTAATTAAAGAACTTCAATCATTAGGTATGGATGTGAAGATGCTTACAATCAATGACGAGGAAGTGGAATTACGCGACCTTGACGATGAGGAAGAAGTAGCTGCACCAGTTTCAGAAATGGAACGCCCTTCTAGTGATAAAGAAGAAGACCCAGTAGAATCATTTGAATAATTTCAAATTGAATCGGGCAGGTATATGCCCTGCCCGATTTTTACTTATTTAAAGAATTGAAAATGCAAGTTTCATTATGGCCTAATATGAAATTTTGTAAGTGTAGAGCTACATTAAAAGTCATTTACGACTTATAACTAAAGGGAGGTAGGCTCCTTGATCGATGTTAATGAATTTGAATATATGAAAATTGGTTTAGCTTCACCTGACAAGATCCGTTCTTGGTCATACGGAGAAGTAAAAAAACCAGAAACAATTAACTACCGTACATTAAAACCGGAAAAAGATGGTCTATTCTGTGAACGTATTTTTGGACCGACGAAAGACTGGGAATGTCACTGTGGTAAATATAAGCGTGTACGTTATAAAGGTGTCGTTTGTGACCGCTGTGGCGTAGAAGTAACGCGTTCGAAAGTTCGCCGTGAACGTCAAGGACATATCGAACTAGCTGCACCTGTATCACATATTTGGTACTTCAAAGGTATCCCAAGCCGTATGGGTCTTATTTTAGATATGTCACCACGTGCATTGGAAGAAGTAATTTACTTTGCTTCATATGTAGTGATCGAGCCAGGTCAAACGTCTTTAGGCTATAAAGACTTACTTTCTGAAAAAGAATACCGCGCATACCGTGAAAAGTATGGCAGTGAATTCGAAGCAGCAATGGGTGCTGAAGCGATCAAACGTCTTTTAGAGAAAATTGACTTAGAAGATGAAACACAAGTTTTAAAAGAAGAGTTAAAATCAGCACAAGGCCAACGCCGTACACGTGCGATTAAACGTTTGGAAGTGGTAGAGTCATTCCGTAACTCAGGCAACAAACCGGAGTGGATGATTTTAGATGTACTACCGGTAATTCCGCCAGAGCTTCGTCCAATGGTGCAATTAGATGGCGGGCGTTTTGCGACTTCTGACTTAAATGACCTTTACCGTCGTGTTATTAACCGTAACAACCGTTTAAAACGTTTACTTGATCTTGGTGCACCAAGCATTATCGTTCAAAACGAAAAACGTATGCTGCAAGAAGCGGTTGACGCTTTGATCGATAATGGTCGTCGCGGTCGTCCTGTAACAGGTCCTGGTAATCGTCCTTTAAAATCACTTTCACATATGCTGAAAGGGAAACAAGGTCGTTTCCGTCAAAACTTACTTGGTAAACGTGTAGACTACTCTGGTCGTTCGGTTATCGTAGTAGGTCCTAACTTAAAAATGTACCAATGTGGTCTTCCTAAAGAAATGGCGATCGAACTATTTAAACCTTTCGTAATGAAAGAGTTAGTAGAACGTGGTCTTGCCCATAACATTAAGAGTGCAAAACGTAAAATTGAGCGTTTACACAATGAAGTTTGGGACGTATTAGAAGATGTAATTCGTGAGCATCCGGTATTGCTTAACCGTGCACCGACATTGCACCGTCTTGGTATCCAAGCATTCGAGCCTACACTAGTAGAAGGTCGTGCAATCCGTCTTCACCCATTAGTATGTACAGCATATAACGCTGACTTCGATGGTGACCAAATGGCCGTGCACGTTCCATTATCAGCTGAAGCACAAGCAGAAGCTCGCTTACTTATGTTGGCAGCTCAAAACATCCTGAACCCGAAAGACGGAAAACCAGTCGTAACACCATCTCAGGATATGGTATTAGGAAACTACTACTTAACGCTCGAGCGTGAAGATGCCCGTGGTGAAGGTTCGGTATTTTATGATTCAAACGAAGTGTTAATCGCCTACCAAAATGGCCATGTACATTTACACTCTCGTATTGCGATTAAAGCAAGCTCATTGAACAATCCAACATTTACTGAAGAACAAAACAAAATGTTCTTATTAACGACTGTAGGTAAAGTTATTTTCAATGAGATTTTACCAAGCTCATTCCCTTACATTAATGAGCCGACTTCGGTAAACTTAGAGCAAAAAACGCCTGAGAAGTATTTCGTGAACTTAACAATCGGCGAAGAATTACTAAAAGAAATCGAAGCTACAGAAGGCTACGCAGATTTATCTGAAGCAGAGCAAATTGAAGCACAGCGTCGCGCTATATTAGCGAAGCATTTCACAAATGTTCCTGTAGTAGATCCTTTCCGTAAGAAATTCTTAGGAAATGTTATTGCCGAAGTATTTAAAGAGTTCCATATTACAGAAACTTCTAAGATGCTTGACCGCATGAAAAACTTAGGATTCAAATATTCTACTCGTGCAGGTATTACGGTAGGTGTATCTGATATCGTCGTATTACCGGACAAAGGCGTAATTTTAGATGAAGCCCAAGGTAAAGTAGATAAAGTAATGATCCAGTTCCGCCGCGGTTTAATTACTGAGGAAGAGCGTTATAACCGAGTGATTAACGTATGGACAGCTGCGAAAGATGAAATTCAAGGCAAGCTGATGAAATCTTTACAAAAAACTAACCCGATCTTCATGATGTCTGACTCTGGTGCCCGTGGTAACGCATCGAACTTTACACAGTTAGCTGGTATGCGTGGTCTGATGGCCAACCCGGCTGGTCGAATTATCGAGTTGCCGATCAAGTCTTCATTCCGTGAAGGTTTAACAGTATTAGAGTACTTCATCTCTACACACGGTGCGCGTAAAGGTCTTGCCGATACAGCGCTAAAAACTGCCGATTCTGGTTACTTAACTCGTCGTTTAGTAGACGTAGCACAAGATGTTATCGTTCGTGAAGACGACTGTGGCACAGATCGCGGCTTATTAATCGGTTCATTAATGGAAGGCAACGAATTGATCGAAGCGCTGGACGAACGTATTGTTGGTCGTTATGTGAAGAAAACAGTTCGCCACCCGGAAACAGGAGCGGTTATCGTTGAGAGTGATGGTTTAATTACACAAGATATTGCACGTGCAATTGAAGATGCAAATATTGAAGAAATTACAATCCGTTCAGCATTCACATGTAATACAAAACATGGCGTATGTAAAAAATGCTACGGCATGAACTTAGCTACTGGCGAAGAGGTGGAAGTTGGTGAAGCGGTAGGTATTATCGCTGCTCAATCTATCGGTGAACCAGGTACACAGTTAACGATGCGTACATTCCACACGGGTGGGGTAGCAGGTAACGATATTACACAAGGTCTTCCACGTATCCAGGAGATTTTCGAGGCGCGTAATCCGAAAGGTCAGGCGGTTATCTCTGAAATCACTGGTACAGTAATTGAAATTGACGAAATTCGTGAAGGCCTAAAAGAAATTACAATCCAAGGTGATGTGGAAACACGTAAATACCAAGCACCATATAATGCACGCCTGAAAGTATCGGAAGGCGACACGATTGTTGCGGGTCAAACATTATCTGAAGGTTCGATCGATCCGAAACAATTATTAAAAGTTAAAGATGTATCGACAGTTCAAGAGTATTTATTAAAAGAAGTACAAAAAGTATACCGTATGCAAGGGGTAGAAATCGGAGACAAACATATCGAAGTAATGGTTCGCCAAATGCTTCGCAAAGTGCGTGTAATCGAAGCAGGCGACACGGAGTTACTACCAGGATCACTGCTTGATATCCACCAGTTCTCTGAGGCAAATGCAGATGCCGTTCTTAACGGAAAAACACCAGCAACTTGCCGTCCTGTCATTTTAGGTATTACGAAAGCTTCTCTTGAAACAGAATCATTCTTATCTGCTGCATCATTCCAGGAAACAACACGTGTGTTAACGGATGCTGCAATCAAAGGTAAACGTGATGAGCTTCTAGGTCTGAAGGAAAACGTAATTATCGGTAAACTAGTTCCGGCTGGTACAGGTATGCAACGCTACCGTCAAATTCGCATGGAGCAAGAAGAGACAGCAGAAGTAACTACAGCTGAATAACAGTCTTTCAACAATCAATTCCGGTAGAGAGCATTCTTTGCCGGAGTTTTTCTAAGAAATTTTCTTGATTTAAAAATTAATCAATATTCTTTCATAAGATATTGGTTGACAGTGTAAGTTTGGAATGATAATATATTGAAGGTTGATAGTTAACTGTCTGTACTTAGGAGGATATGTAAATGTCTTACGATCAAGTAAAACAGGCCAGTCAAACAATCATAGGTATAAAGCAAGCAGTGAAAGCAATGCATGCTGGACAAGTAACAGCTCTTTTTGTCGCAATCGATGCAGACAATTGGGTAACCGATCCGGCCATTCTTCTCGCGAAAGAAATCGGTGTACCAGTTTATTACGTCGATTCAAAGAAAGAACTTGGTAAAGCTTGCGGCATTCATGTTGGAGCTGCAGTTGTTGCGATTACTGCGATGTAGTTTTTGTGTAAAATACACAAAGACTTTGTTTTTACCCAAAAAATGAACCACCTGGATGTGTGGTATTGAAACAAGGAAAAAATGAAGGGAGGACAAATCGATGCCTACAATTAACCAATTAGTACGTAAGCCTCGTCAATCTAAAAGCACGAAATCAAAATCTCCAGCGTTAAACAAAGGATACAACTCATTTAAAAAATCTTTAACTGACGTTAAATCTCCTCAAAAACGCGGAGTTTGTACTCGTGTAGGTACAATGACACCACGTAAACCGAACTCGGCTTTACGTAAATACGCTCGTGTACGCTTAACTAACCAACTTGAGGTTACTGCGTATATCCCAGGTGAAGGCCACAACTTACAAGAGCACAGTGTAGTTCTTATCCGTGGCGGACGCGTAAAAGACTTAGCTGGAGTACGTTACCATATCGTTCGTGGTGCACTTGATACAGCTGGTGTTAACGGTCGTTTACAATCTCGTTCTAAATACGGTACTAAACGTCCTAAAGAGAAAAAATAATTTTAGTTTAAATAGACAATGATTTGAAAGGAGGAAAACACATGCCTCGTAAAGGTCCTGTTTCCAAACGTGACGTGTTACCAGATCCAATTTATAATTCAAAACTAGTAACTCGTTTAATCAACAAAATGATGATTGATGGTAAAAGAGGTACTTCTCAAAAGATTTTATACGGAGCTTTCGAATTAGTTCAAGAGCGTTCGGGTCAAAATGCTTTAGAAGTATTCGAAGCTGCATTAAACAACGTAATGCCTGTACTTGAAGTACGTGCTCGCCGTGTTGGTGGTTCTAACTACCAAGTACCTGTAGAAGTTCGCCCAGAACGTCGTACAACTTTAGGTTTACGTTATTTAGTAAACTATGCTCGTCTTCGTGGAGAAAAAACGATGGAAGAGCGTTTAGCTAACGAAATCTTAGATGCATCTAACAACACAGGTGCTTCAGTTAAGAAACGTGAAGATATGCATAAAATGGCAGAAGCGAACAAAGCATTTGCTCACTACCGTTGGTAATTTAATCTTTGCTCTAGCATTGCTGGGGCTAAGATTTTTACCATCTATACAGTTAACCCAATATGGAAGGAGAAATTTCCTATGAAACGCGAATTCTCTCTAGAGAATACTCGTAATATTGGGATCATGGCTCACATTGATGCTGGTAAAACAACAACAACTGAGCGTATCCTTTATTACACTGGTAAGATTCACAAAATCGGTGAAACTCACGATGGTGGAGCTCAAATGGACTGGATGGAGCAAGAGCAAGAGCGTGGTATCACAATCACTTCTGCTGCAACAACAGCACAATGGGCAGGTCACCGTATTAACATCATCGATACTCCAGGGCACGTAGACTTCACTGTTGAAGTTGAACGTTCTCTACGTGTACTTGATGGTGCAGTAACAGTTTTAGATGCTCAATCAGGTGTTGAGCCACAAACTGAAACAGTATGGCGTCAAGCTACTACTTACGGGGTTCCTCGTATTGTATTCATCAATAAAATGGATAAAATGGGTGCAGACTTCTTATATTCTGTAGGTACATTACATGAGCGCTTACAAGCAAATGCTCACCCAATCCAATTACCAATCGGTGCTGAAGACGAGTTCCGTGGAATTATCGATTTAATCGAAATGAACGCTACTATGTACGGCAACGATGAAGGTACAGCTCTTACGGTGGAAGAAATTCCAGCAGAATATAAAGAGCAGGCTGAAGAGTACCGTGAGAAACTAATCGATGCTGTTGCAAGTGTTGATGAAGATCTTATGGAGAAATACTTGGAAGGCGAAGAAATTACTAAAGAAGAATTAAAAGCGGCTATCCGTAAAGCAACTATCGCGGTAGAATTCTACCCAGTTCTTTGTGGTACAGCATTCAAACATAAAGGTGTTCGTAAAATGCTTGATGCAGCTGTTGAATATCTTCCAGCTCCAACAGATGTTCCTGACATTAAAGGTACTGACGTTGACGGCGACGAAGAAATCGTACGCCATTCTTCTGATGATGAGCCATTCTCAGCTCTTGCATTCAAAGTAATGACAGACCCATTCGTAGGTAAGTTAACATTCTTCCGTGTGTACTCAGGTACATTAGAATCAGGTTCTTACGTACAAAACTCTTCTAAAGGCAAGCGTGAGCGTGTAGGTCGTATCCTGCAAATGCACGCAAACTCTCGTGAAGAGATTTCACAAGTTTTTGCTGGTGATATCGCTGCTGCTGTAGGTCTTAAAGATACTACAACAGGTGACACTTTATGTGACGAGAAAAACCTTGTTATCTTAGAGTCAATGGATTTCCCAGAGCCAGTTATCTCTCTTTCTGTAGAACCAAAATCTAAAGCTGACCAAGATAAAATGGGTCAAGCATTAGCAAAACTACAAGAAGAAGATCCAACATTCCGTGCACATACTGACACTGAAACAGGTCAAACAATCATCTCTGGTATGGGTGAGCTTCACCTTGATATCTTAGTTGACCGTATGAAACGTGAATTTAAAGTTGAAGCTAACGTGGGTGCTCCAATGGTATCTTACCGTGAGACATTCCGTGGCGAAGCGAAAGTTCAAGGTAAATTTACTCGTCAATCTGGTGGTCGCGGTCAATACGGTGACGTAACGATCGAGTTCTCTCCAAATGAAGAGGGTAAAGGTTTCGAATTCGAAAACGCTATCGTTGGTGGTGTTGTACCTCGTGAATACATCCCTGCAGTAGAAGCGGGTCTACGTGACTCTCTTGACCGCGGTGTAGTTGCCGGTTACCCATTAATCGACATTAAAGCAAAATTAGTATTCGGTTCTTACCATGACGTCGACTCAAGTGAGATGGCGTTCAAAATCGCTGCATCTATGGCACTTAAAGAAGCTGCTAAGAAATGTAATCCAGTTATCTTAGAGCCAATGATGAAAGTAGAAGTTGTAATTCCAGAAGAGTACCTTGGTGATATTATGGGTAACATTACTGCTCGTCGCGGTCGCGTAGAGGGTATGGAAGCTCGTGGTAACTCTCAAGTAGTACGTGCTATGGTTCCACTATCTGAAATGTTCGGATATGCTACAACTTTACGTTCTGCAACTCAAGGTCGCGGTGTATTCTCAATGGTGTTCGATCACTATGAAGAAGTACCAAAATCGATTGCAGAAGAAATCATCAAAAAAAATAAAGGTGAATAATTGAAATTTCACCTTGCATCAAGTATAAATAATTTGTAAGCTATGATTGACTGGCTATAGATGGGGCCCGTTTGTAGCCGGCAATCTTAGAATAAATTTAAAAAAATAAAACATATCTCTGAGGAGGCATTTTCTAATGGCTAAAGAAAAATTCGACCGTTCTAAAACGCATGCTAACGTTGGTACAATCGGACACGTTGACCATGGTAAAACTACTTTAACTGCTGCAATCGCAACAGTTCTTTCAAAAAAATTAGGTGGAGAAGCTAAGTCATATGCTGACGTAGATAACGCACCAGAAGAAAAAGAGCGCGGTATCACAATCAATACTTCACACGTTGAGTATGAAACTGAAACTCGTCACTATGCACACGTTGACTGCCCAGGACACGCTGACTATGTTAAAAACATGATCACTGGTGCTGCTCAAATGGACGGCGGTATCTTAGTAGTATCTGCTGCTGATGGTCCAATGCCACAAACTCGTGAACACATCCTTTTATCTCGTCAAGTAGGTGTTCCTTACTTAGTAGTATTCATGAACAAATGTGATATGGTAGACGACGAAGAATTATTAGAATTAGTTGAAATGGAAATTCGTGACTTATTATCAGAATATGAATTCCCAGGCGACGATATTCCAGTAATCAAAGGTTCTGCTCTTAAAGCTCTTGAAGGCGAGCCAGAGTGGGAAGAAAAAATCATCGAATTAATGGACGCTGTAGATTCTTACATCCCAACTCCAGAACGTCAAACTGACAAACCATTCATGATGCCAGTAGAGGACGTATTCTCTATCACTGGTCGTGGTACAGTAGCAACTGGCCGTGTTGAACGTGGTCAAGTTAAAGTCGGTGACGTTGTAGAAATCATCGGTATTGAAGAAGAAGCAAAAACTACAACTGTAACTGGTGTAGAAATGTTCCGTAAATTATTAGATTATGCTGAAGCTGGTGACAACATCGGTGCTTTATTACGTGGTGTTGCTCGTGAAGATATCCAACGTGGTCAAGTATTAGCTAAACCAGGTTCAATCACTCCACACACTAACTTCAAAGCAGAAGTTTATGTATTATCAAAAGAAGAGGGTGGCCGTCATACGCCATTCTTCTCTAACTACCGTCCTCAGTTCTACTTCCGTACAACTGACGTAACTGGTATTTGTATGTTACCAGAAGGCGTAGAAATGGTTATGCCTGGCGACAACATCGAAATGACTGTTGAATTAATCGCTCCAATCGCTTTAGAAGAAGGTACTAAATTCTCTATCCGTGAGGGTGGCCGTACTGTAGGCGCTGGCGTAGTAGCATCTATCCAAAAATAATTTTAGCTAATCGCTAATATTCAAAACATCTTGCAGGGACGCTTGCAAGATGTTTTTTTATTGTTAAAAAAACTATAGATTTTGGCATTGGAGATAACTTTACAAAAAAAGTGTTGTCCCCGTCCAGGCAAACCGCGCCAATTCCTCGCACCATTAGACCCCACCGCGCAAAAGAAGGGCAATGAAAATCCACGGTTATTTAAAATCCACTATTATTTTTAATAAGGGCTTCTCTTTTGGATTGGATTGGGCAAAATTCACATCTCCTGATAGAAATTCCGGCTCTTAATTAAATTGATCAAAAAAATAACCGGAGATTTTCCGGTTATTTGCGCAATATGGCTCTTTTTGGAGTAAATAAGAGGAAAATTTCCGGTTATCCAAAGAAAAATACTCCATTTTCATGTTTTTTAGGTCAATAGGCGGAATTTCTCCGTCTATTGAGGCCATTTTTTATTGTATTTTTTAAATAAGGAGAATTTTTCCGTCTATTTCTTAAAGAGGCACTTAAATGGAACGCCCCCCGTTAATAGCGGATCCCTCTTCATCCCAGTTGCGGGAATCTGTCTCTTTTTTGCCATCAAGCCGCTTCGCTGAAAATATGCTTAGATTTCCTCGGGGATTTTCAGCTGGGAATAAAATAGACAGACATATTAACTGAAGAAACGGGATTGGCAGTTGTGCCCATAAAAACTGTTAATTGAAATGAAAGCCCAAAATTAAAAAGACAGATCTTCAGCGCCCGCTGCAAAAGTGGTGGAACGTTTACTTTTGCAGCGGGTCCTCCAATGTCTGTCGGAGTTGAACGGGCGGTTTAACGCTTTTGTTCCTTGCTTTATAACTAAAATGCATAATGTTTATTCGAATTATGTATTTCATTTATACATAGGTTTTCCAGTATAATCGAATGTAAGAACAGGGGACTCTAACCTAATTGTTAGAAATGTTCATTCGAAGGGGGATTTTATTATGACAAACTATGTACAAACGGGGAATTTACAAGTTGCGGATATTTTATTCAACTTTATAAATGACCTTGTGTTACCAAACAGCGGTGTGGATCAGCAGGCATTTTGGAATGGCTTTGACGATTTAATCCATGAGTTGGCACCAGAAAATAAAGCATTACTTGCTAAGCGTGAGGTATTGCAGCAGCAAATTAATAATTGGCATAAAGAAAATAAGGGGGATTTCAATTTTGCCGATTACAAAGCCTTTTTGCAGGAAATAGGTTATCTAGAGCCGAAAGTAGCTGATTTCCAGGTAGAGACAGAAAATGTTGATGAAGAAATCGCATTCCAGGCTGGCCCGCAATTAGTAGTACCGGTGAGCAATGCGCGCTATGCAATCAATGCAGCGAATGCACGGTGGGGAAGCTTCTATGATGCCCTTTACGGGACGGATGTTATTAGCGATGAAGAGGGTGCGGAAGCGGGCAAAGGATATAACCCTATCCGCGGCAATAAAGTAATTGAGTATGCGAAAAGCTTTTTGGATAGAACAGTGCCGTTAAACGGTGCCTCACACAAGGATGTAACAAGCTATGCAATTGTCGATGGCCAATTGGAGGCAAGGCTAGCAAATGGCGAAACAGCTTTAGCTGAACAGGAAAAATTGGTTGGTTACCAAGGGACAGCACAAGAGCCAACAGCAATATTACTGAAAAATAACGATTTGCACATTGAAATTCAAATCGATCACAATCATCCAATAGGCAAGGACGACCAGGCCGGTGTAAAGGATATTTTCCTGGAGTCTGCGATTACGACAATAATGGATTGCGAGGATTCCGTTGCAGCAGTGGATGCGGAGGATAAAGTGGAAGTGTATGCGAACTGGCTAGGCTTAATGAAAGGCGACTTATCGGCAACATTTGAAAAAGGCGCAAAGACAATGACACGTACATTAAATGCAGACAGAGTATACACGGGGATAGATGGCGAAACAGTGACACTAAATGGCCGCTCCTTAATGTTCATTCGCAATGTTGGCCACTTAATGACAAACCCGGCGATTTTGGATAAAGCTGGTGACGAAGTGCATGAAGGGATTATCGATGGGGTTATGACGAGCTTAATAGCAAAGCACGAAGTTTTAGGTAACGGACAATATAGAAATTCTCAAAAAGGTTCTGTTTATATCGTAAAGCCAAAAATGCATGGTTCAAAAGAAGTCGCTTTTGCGAATAAATTATTCGAGCGTATAGAAGATTTAATCGGATTAGAACGCTTTACATTAAAAATCGGCGTAATGGATGAAGAACGTCGCACATCTCTTAACTTGAAAGCATGCATTCATGAAGTGAAAAATCGTATAGTATTCATTAATACAGGCTTCTTGGATCGTACGGGTGACGAGATTCATACATCTATGGAAGCGGGCCCGATGATTCGAAAAGGAGAAATGAAAATATCGACTTGGCTTACTTCATATGAAAAATCAAATGTTGTCGTTGGTTTGGATACAGGGTTACAAGGCCGTGCACAAATCGGTAAAGGGATGTGGGCGATGCCGGATTTAATGGCGGAAATGATCCAGCAAAAAATCGGCCATCCAAAAGCAGGGGCGAATACAGCTTGGGTACCTTCACCAACAGCAGCTACTTTGCATGCGACACATTATCATGAAGTGAATGTAAAAGCTATTCAAAAGGACATTTCGACTTCGGGAGACTTACAGGACGCGATTTTGGAAATTCCAGTGGCGCCAAATACAAATTGGACGCCAGAGGAAATCCAAAATGAGCTTGATAACAATGCACAAGGTATTTTAGGCTATGTTGTTCGTTGGGTAGAGCACGGTGTAGGATGTTCGAAAGTGCCTGATATTAATAACATCGGTTTAATGGAAGACCGGGCAACATTGCGTATTTCGAGCCAGCATGTAGCAAACTGGCTGCATCATGGTATTTGTACGAAAGAGCAAGTGGAAGAAACATTGAAGCGTATGGCGAAAGTTGTAGACGAACAAAATGCCGATGATCCGGAATATTCGCCAATGGCAGCAGACTTTGAAGCGTCTGTAGCTTTCCAAGCGGCGAGTGACTTAGTGTTCAAAGGTTATGACCAGCCAAGCGGATATACAGAGCCGATTTTACACAAAAAACGTTTAGAGGCAAAGGCAAAGCAAAAAGTAAACGCTTAACAGCTTCTAAGTTACTACTATTTCTTTTGAAATAGTAGTATTTTTCATTGTTAAGTCACCGGGGCACGATTCCCGCAATTGAGATGTAGAGATTCGCTATTGTCGATTGGTAGATCTGTTTTATTGCCTGCTTCCATCTATAGATGGAAAAATTCCCCTTATTTGAAAAATACAACGCAAAACGGACTAATTAGACGGAGAAATTCCGCCTATTGACCAAAAAAACATGGAAATGGAGGATTTTCCTTTGCATAACCGGAAAATCTCCGCTTATTTCTTCAATACTAAATTAGGAGCCATAAACCCTATCCGCAAAAGTGAATTCATTTCCATGCAAGAGAGGGCTGTTATTAAAAATAAAACTGGATTTTTAATAGCCGTAGTTTTTCAGTGCCCTTTGCAAAAATGGTGAAGCGTTTACTTTTGCGTCGGGCCCCTAGTCTTGCGGCTCACACGATTTGAATCATTGGGGGCATGCTACAAGGACGCGGCGTTTTGCTCACTTGGAGCTGAACGGGCGCTTTAGCACTTTTGTTCTTTACGCGCCGCAAATTAATATAAATTTACTTATTTCAGATTAAAAACTGTATAATAGCATAATATAGTAACAACGAAAGAAGAGAGTTATACATGTTAAACAAAATTGATTCCTTAGATGCGCTTATTTCAATGATACCGATTATGAAAGAAGCCATTTCAACAGACCTATCAATCGCGGTTTGCGATCTGGAGAAGTTTGCAGCCTATTTTCCGGCGAAAAATTTAGACCTGAAAATACGAGCTGGTCAACATTTGTATTATGAAGAGCCGTTAATGATCGCATTGAAGAAACATCGCCGTTTAGAGGCTGTTGTACCGGCCGATTATTATGGCTTTGAATTTATCGGTACAGCGACACCATTATATGATAGAGCAGGTAAACTGATAGGGGGAATGGCTGTCCAAGTACGCAAGCATTCGGAGCTAGTAAATATATCCAAAGCGATGACCGGATCTTTAACAGAGGCGAATAAACAAATCAGCAGTATTGCGGAAGGTTCTATAAGACTGATAGAATCAGCAAATGAGTTATTGAATCAATCAATGCAAGCTAAAAAGAATGTCCAACAGACCTCGGATATTTTAACATTGTTAAAACGCATGGCAGACCAAACGAACTTGCTCGGTTTAAATGCAGCAATCGAAGCTGCCCGTGCAGGTGAAAAAGGAAAAGGCTTTGAAGTGGTCGCAACAGAAATACGAAAGTTCTCGAAAGAAACAATTGAATCCACACAAAAAATAAGAGATATAATGGCCGAAATAAATGAGGCAACACAGGAAATCGCAAATTCTATCATTCAAATTTCCGCTGTTGGAACATCACAAAGCGAATCCATTCAACAAGTTTCGGATTTTGTAAAGGAAATTCAAGGAATGTCTGCTCAGTTAAATGAGTATGCAAATAAATTATAGTTGCCTAGAAATTCTAGGCAACCTTTTTTATTTTGAAACAAATTCATGTGCTAGTTTAATGAATTCCCGTACGGAAAAAGACAAGTATTTATTTTTCTTCCAGGTGATCCCTAGTTCAAGATAGATTGACTTCTCTTGAAAAGGAATATGTTTGATCGAAGTATACGTAATTTTTTCGGCAAGCTTTTCCGGAAGGAGTGCGATGCCCAATTTTGCCTGAACCATTTCGATAAATAAATCTTTTTGGGTTGTTTCACAGGCAATCGCAGGAGAAAAACCGTTTTTTGAACATTCCTCGATAATGCGGTCATATAAGATAAAATCTTTTCGGTAAATAATAAAAGTCTCGTTCGCCAAATCACTTAGCTGTATGGATTCCTTTGTTGCTAAAGGATGACTTTCATGTACGATCAAGACTAACGGATCTTTTAAAAATCGGATCGTTTCCAAAGATTCATTCGATGAATTCACACTACATACTAATCCGATATCAAGCTCCCCTCCATCGATTTCCTGGCGGATTTTTTTAGTCCCCACTTCCGTCAATTCTATTTCAATATACGGAAATTGTTCTTTATAATGGCTAATGAGTTTCGAAAAAAACTCGGCTCCGACAATTGGAGGAATGCCGATTCGGATTTGCCCCTTTTTCAGCTCCATTAAATCGGTTAGCTCTGAACGCAAATTCTGGAAGGATTCAAGCACTTGGAGAGCATTTACAAGCACCGCTTCCCCGGCATCTGTCAATTCCAGCTGTTTGGACGAGCGGTAAAAAAGCGAGACCCCTAATTCCGCCTCGATGTTTTGAATGGCTTTACTAATGGAAGGCTGTGAAACGTGTAGATTGGCGGCAGCTTTTGTGAAGCTTAAATGTTTTGCCACCTCCACGAAATATTCTATTTGTCGAATGTCCATGCCTATCACCCCACATATATCATTGAACTGATTATAGCATATGGCAAACAGCCAATTTATGTATAATAATATGAATAGGAGGGGATAAAACGTGAATATCCTATTGATTGAAGATGATCAGGCAATTTTCGAACTTATCGAAGAACGTTTTGGGCAATGGGGAATCAATGTAAGCGGACCGAAAGATTTTCAGCAAGTGATGGACGTATTTGCTGACAAGAAGCCGCAGCTTGTGATGATAGATATACAGCTACCCGCATTTGACGGTTTCCATTGGTGCCGTGAAATACGGGCGGTTTCCAATGTGCCGATTTTGTTTCTTTCGTCGCGTGATCACCCGATGGATATGGTCATGGCAATGCAAATGGGGGCGGACGATTTCGTGCAAAAGCCATTTCATATGGAAGTGTTGATTGCAAAAGTCCAGGCTTTGCTGCGCCGTGCCTACAATTATCAAGAACCGATGCAAAGTGATCTAGAAAAGTGGGGCGGTGCGGAAATTCATTATGACCGGGCGATTGTCCACTATAATGGCGAACAAGTTGAATTGACGAAAAATGAGCTGTTCATTTTAAAAGTGCTCGTAAAAGCGAAAGGGCAGATTGTGTCACGCGATGAGCTGATGCGCAAACTGTGGGATGATGAGCGTTTTGTTAACGACAATACATTGACGGTCAATGTGAATCGGCTGCGCCAGCGCTTGGAGGATATAGGTTTAGTGGAAGTCATTTTGACGAAAAAAGGGCTTGGCTATATGGCGGCGGACTTATGATGAAGCTATTTTTAAGACAGTATTTTTCGCTCATACTATTTATAATAGCGCTCCAATTAACGCTGAATTTAATTTTATTTTTAGATAGTGGTTTCCAAGGAATTTCAATTATCTATGTGAATATTGTGTGGTTTGTTCTCGGTATGTGTTATTTTAGTTGGCGCTATATGAGGGATCAGGCAAGGATGAAAGTGTACAAAGGACGCGACGGTGATTATTTGGCGGCTGTTCAGGAAGATTACGAGGAACAATTGGCTAAAAAGCATGCACAAATACAGGAGCAGAAATTAATTGTTTTAGAGAGCCAGGACGAGCTTCTAGCATGGGTCCATGAAATGAAGTCACCATTAACCGCACTGCAATTGCTCATAGAAAAAGTTGAGCAGACTGATCTACAGGAACGCATCGAAAATGAATGGCTTCGGCTATATTTATTGTTGGACCAGCAGCTCCATGCGACACGTCTTATGACGATCGAAATGGACAATCGAATGGAAAAAGTGCAACTGAAAAATATACTTATACAAGAGATAAAGGCATTGCGCAGCTGGTGCTTTGAAAAGCATATTGCAATCGAGCTGGAATTTGTTGATGTAACAGTACAGACAGATGCAAAGTGGCTGAGCTTCATTATACGCCAAATTTTATCGAATGCGGTTAAATATAGTGAAGTCGGGGGAGAAATAAGAGTATCGACTGCTGTTATCGAGGAACAGATCGTCCTGCAAATCCACGATGACGGTATTGGCATTAAGCGCGAAGACTTGCCGCGTATTTTTCGTAAATCGTATACAGGAACAATCGGGCGGGAGACAAGTGCAGCTACAGGGATGGGGCTCTATTTGGCAAAGCAAGCGGCGGATTCCCTCCACATACTTTTAGCAATCGAATCAACAGAGGGGATAGGCACAAACGCAAAGATCACTTTCCCCAAAATGAATGCTTATATGAAAACGCTAGGAATGTGACGAACTTGTCACTTACCGAGCGTTTTTGTCATGTAAAACGAACGATTCCTTCAAGCAGAGCGTGTAAAATAAGAAACAACAAGAAAGGGTGGAATCAATGAGTATATTAATCGCACGTAAAGTCCGAAAAACATATGGGAAACGCATGCTCACACAGGAAGTTTTAAAGGGCATTGATTTAGAAGTGGAAAAAGGTGAATTTGTAGGCATTATGGGTCCTTCAGGTTCAGGGAAAACGACATTGCTGAATGTACTTTGTTCGATTGACCAAGTGACGGACGGCTTCGTGGAAATCAACGGGCAAAAGCTTCAAGGCATGAAGGAGCGGGCATTGGCAAAATTCCGCCGCGATGAGCTCGGCTTCATATTCCAGGACTATAATCTGCTTGACACATTGACTGTAAAAGAAAATATACTGCTTCCATTAGCACTTAGCTCCATTCCAAAGGCAGCGGGTGAAAAGCGGCTGCAGGAGCTCGTGTCGATATTGGGGATAGCGGATATTTTATCGAAATATCCAAATGAGATTTCAGGCGGGCAAAAACAGCGCACATCAGCGGCGCGGGCACTTATTTCAAATCCTTCTTTAGTGTTTGCGGATGAGCCGACAGGAGCGCTTGATTCAAAGTCGGCTACTGCTTTACTCGATAATTTATCGAAAATTAATCAGACTAAAAAGGCTACGATTATGATGGTTACACATGATGCCGTCGCAGCGAGCTTCTGTTCCCGTGTTTTGTTTTTAAAGGACGGGCAAATTTATACAGAACTATATAAAGGGGATAAATCACGCACTGATTTCTTCCAGCAAATTCTAAGTACGCAAAGTGTTTTAGGCGGTGAGCACAGTGAAGCTTAGTCAGCTCGTATTGAAAAGTATGAAAAAAAATATGAAGCATTATTATTTGTATTTTTTTGCGCTTATTTTTAGTGTGACGCTATTTTTCTCGTTCGTGACACTGCAATTCAATGAATCGATTATGGAAGCGACAAAAGCAAGCGGGACAGCTGCAGCAGGGTTTGAAGCCGCTTCTTATATGCTGTATTTCATCGTGCTGTTTTTTGTACTGTATGCGAATCATTTGTTTATTAAGCGCCGCAGTAAAGAAATAGGCCTTTACCAACTTATCGGTATGACAAAAGGGTTGGTCATCCGCTTAATTGCATTTGAAAATATTCTGCTATTTGTCGGTGCCGTGGCAATAGGGATGATGGCTGGATTATTAAGCTCCCGTTTATTTGCAATGATTTTATTGAAAATTTTACAGTTCGATGCGGTTGTATCAATGACATTCAGCAAAGTCGCAATTGTGAATACCCTTTTAACATTCGGTATTTTACTCGTCATTATTTTAGGACAGATGGCAATCATCGTCGGACGCACGACGCTTTTGTCCCTGTTCAATGCTTCAAAGCAAGCAGATGAACGCGTAAAACGTTTTAGCGCGCTTCCGATGATTGTTGGTGCGCTTGGTCTGGCGCTTATCATTTACGGCTATTACAAAAGCACAAAGCTATTTTCCCCGGAAACAGGCCAGGATCTTTTCTTGGTCATGATCATTATTTTAGTGACTACGATTGGCGGCACGTATTTAGTGTTCCGCTACTCGGTATCGTTTTTGCTGAATTTAGTGCGTTTAGGGAAAAAAGGGCATTTGAATTTGGCGGATGTGCTGGCGGTGACACCGATTATGCACCGCATGAAAGGCAATGCGAAATCATTGACCCTTATTACGGTGCTGACTGCGGTTTCCTTGGCGATTACCACTTTATCTTATATTAGCTATTATTCAGCGAAGAGCTCTGCGTATGACCAAGTGCCGGCGGATTATATTGCGGTCGATGGACGTGAAGCCGCATTTTTAAAGAAGCTTGATGAAGAGGGAATCAGCTATGAAACGAATCATTTTGACATTACGAATGCACAAATAGATTTAGCGGAGTTTTTGCCGACGGATGTTGTGCAAATATTCCAAGGAGAAACGGTCAGCGAGACAACTGTAATCCCATTATCCCAATACAAGCAATTACAGCCGGATTTGCAGTTGAAGGATGGTGAAGTAATTATTTCTTCCTACAACGGGGTTATGGCAAATATGCTCCCGCTGGAAGAGCGTTTTAATTTGACGCTGCTGCATGAAGAGGAAAAGTTCCCGGTCAGAGTCAAACAGGTAGACGAAGAATCTGTATTGGCGTGGCGCATTACTGGGGGAGGGTTTAATGTTGTTGTAGAAGATGCCCTGTTTGAAAAATTCCAGCAGCTAAATAAAGTTTATGATGTAGGAACTGAGGCGACGCCAAAGCAGCAAACATCGATTAATTTGGTAGATGCATCGGACGAAACATATAAAAAGGTGGAAAAGCTTTATAAACAAACGGGTGCGAATATTTATTACAAGGCAGAGCTAGGCGAAAACTTGAGTAAAATCAGCTCATTGTACGCCATGACTCAAAGCAATTTGAATTCGTTCGGTATCATGATTTTCACGACAGCCTTTTTAGGTTTAGCGTTTTTATTGGCGACAGGAAGCATTTTGTACTTCAAACAAATGTCTGAAGCAGATGAAGAAACCGCTTCTTATATGATTTTACGCAAAATTGGGTTCACACAGCAGGAAATTATGCGGGGTATTGTAGTTAAACAACTCTTCAATTTCGGTGTCCCGCTCTTAATCGGGCTCCTGCACAGCTATTTTGCGGTAAAATCAGGATGGTTCCTATTCGGGAATGAACTTGTAACACCATTAGTAATAACGATGGCGCTTTATATTGCGCTATATAGTGTCTTTGCTCTGCTATCGCTTAAATATTACAAAAAAGTGATTAAACAAGCGTTATAATGCTGAAAAACCGTCAATTATAAAAAAATTGATGGTTTTTTGCATTGACGAAGCATTCTTTTTCTTGTAACTTTAACACATTAGTAATTTAGCATACGAAAGTGAAGTGTACAACATGAATGCTGTTTTAGTGGCGGTAGGAATTATGCTCGTTTTAAGCCTGCTGCGTATAAATGTCGTTTTGTCACTAACAATTGGCGCCCTTGCCGGGGGACTGGCGAGCGGCTTAAATATTAAAGCTACAATTGATGCATTTGTCGGAGGACTAGGAAGTGGTGCAACGATTGCGCTCAGCTATGCAATGCTCGGAGGTTTTGCACTGGCCATTTCCCGTACAGGAATTCCCGAAGTACTAGTTAAAGCAATTTTGAAGCTAGTACAGCGTGAAGGGGATTCACAGAAAAAAGGGTTGGCAAAAGCGCTCATTTTTCTCGTACTATTGGCGCTTGCGATAATGTCTCAAAATTTGATCCCGGTGCATATCGCCTTTATCCCGTTAATTGTACCGCCAATGATCCGGCTAATGAATATGCTGGAAATTGATCGCCGTTTAATCGCATGTATTTTAACGTTTGGTTTGATTATGCCGTATATGTTCATACCGGCGGGATTCGGTTTAATTTACCAGGATCTCATCGTGACACAGATGGGGCTTGCAGGACTTGAAGTTGCGATGCAGGATGTTCCGAAAGCGATGGCCATTGTTGCATTAGGAATGGCTGCAGGGCTTGCAGGAGCATTTATCGCATACCGCAAACCGCGCAAGTACAAGCAAGTTGAAGTGGAAAATACGAATGAATTAGAAAAAGAAATGAAAACACGCAATATCATTTTTGCGGTGATTGCACTAGTCGTATCACTTGCCGTGCAAATTCCTACAGGGTCCATGATTATCGGTTCGCTTGTCGGGATTATAATTTTGTATGCAACAGACGCTTTAAAATGGAAAGAAGCGGATAATGTACTTTCTGATGGTATGCGTATGATGGCGTTTGTCGGCTTTGTTATGATTTCCGCAAATGGCTTCTCTGCTGTAATAAATACTACAGGAGATGTAGAGCCGCTAGTGGCAAATGCAATGGAACTATTTGGCGGCAATGTGAGTATAGCGGTTTTCGTGATGCTTGTAGTAGGTTTGATCGTAACGATGGGTATTGGTTCCTCATTTGCGACAATTCCAATCATTGCGGCGATTTTCGTGCCATTAGCAATGGAATTAGGATTAAGCGATTTAGCGATTATTTGCTTAATAGGCACAGCGGGGGTACTGGGAGATGCGGGTTCACCTGCGTCTGATTCCACATTGGGCCCGACAGCAGGATTGAATGTGGACGGTCAGCACAATCATATTTGGGATACATGTGTTCCAACATTCGTATTCTACAATATACCGCAAGTGATTTTTGGATGGCTTGCAGTCGTTTTCTTCCTATAATATAGTCGTCACCTTCAGCAAATTGAAGGCGACGACTTTTTGTTTCTTTGCCGCTATCGTTTTCAGAATAATTTATTTTAGGCATATTCATCCCTTTTCTGTTGCTTTCAAGTTCATACTCTTATATACTAGATAACGGCTCAAAAAAAGAGCGAACTTAAATAATAAAGAATAAAACATTATTAAAAAGAATTTTGCTAAAAGACTTGCGAACTTCTTTTTTATTGTATATAATGTTGAATGTTGGTCTTTGACTGCGATGAAGCGAGAGGTTGCCGACACACCCGGCCGCTTTGCCATGGCGGTGTGTAGGAGAAATTTTCGTGGAGAATGTCTAGAAAATAGGCGAGAAGGAGGGAAAGTAATGGCAAAACAAAAAATTCGTATTCGTTTAAAAGCGTATGATCACCGTATCCTTGATCAATCTGCTGAGAAAATCGTTGAAACTGCGAAACGTTCAGGTGCTGGAGTATCGGGTCCGATCCCACTACCAACTGAAAGATCTGTATACACGATCTTACGTGCGGTTCATAAGTACAAAGATTCTCGTGAGCAATTTGAAATGCGCACACATAAACGTCTTATCGACATCGTTAACCCGACACCACAAACTGTTGACGCGTTAATGAAGCTTGATTTACCATCTGGCGTTGATATCGAGATCAAACTTTAATGGTAAAAACAAATATAAAACTTTTCTTAAATTTAACAGGAGGTGTGACAAATGACTAAAGGAATCTTAGGTAGAAAAATTGGTATGACTCAAGTTTTCGCTGAAAACGGAGATCTTATCCCAGTAACAGTAATCGAAGCTACTCCAAACGTAGTTTTACAAAAGAAAACTGTTGAAACTGATGGCTACGAAGCGATCCAATTAGGTTTCGAGGACAAGCGCGTTAAGCTTGCCAACAAACCTGCACAAGGTCACGTAGCAAAAGCAAATACTGCTCCTAAGCGCTTCATCCGTGAGTTCCGCAACTTAGAAGCTGCGACTTACGAAGTTGGTCAAGAAGTCAAGGTTGAAATTTTCGCTGAAGGCGATGTAATCGATGTAACAGGTGTAACAAAAGGTAAAGGTTTCCAAGGTGCTATTAAGCGTCATGGACAATCTCGTGGTCCTATGTCTCACGGTTCTCGTTATCACCGTCGTGTTGGTTCTATGGGTCCAGTAGCTCCGAACCGCGTATTCAAGCAAAAGAAATTACCTGGTCAAATGGGTGGCAACGTTGTAACAATCCAAAACCTTGAAATCGTTAAGGTTGATGTTGAACGTAACCTATTATTGGTTAAAGGTAATGTTCCTGGTTCTAAAAAAGCATTAGTAACAGTTAAGACTGCTATTAAATCAAAATAATTCTCTTAAAGAAAGGAGGAAACAGGAATGACAAAGGTTTCAGTACTTAGTCAAACAGGTGCTTCAGTTGGCGAAATCGAATTAAACGATGCGATTTTCGGAATCGAGCCAAACGAAGCTGTATTATTCGACGCAGTTGTTGCTCAACGCGCATCTTTACGTCAAGGTAATCACAAAGTTAAAAACCGTTCAGAAGTTGCTGGTGGTGGTCGTAAACCATGGCGCCAAAAAGGAACTGGTCGTGCTCGTCAAGGTTCGATCCGCTCTCCACAATGGCGTGGCGGTGGTATTGTATTCGGTCCTACTCCACGTAGCTACGCTTACAAACTACCTAAGAAAGTTCGCCGCTTAGCGATTAAGTCTGCTTTATCTGCGAAAGTATTAGAGCAAAACTTAGTAGTGCTTGATGCATTAACATTTGATGCACCAAAAACAAAAGATTTCAAAGCAGTATTAGCTGCATTGGAAATCGGTAAAAAAGCATTATTCGTAACTGCTGAAATTAACGAAAACGCTATTTTATCTGCACGTAACATCCCAGGTGTTACAGTGTTAACAGCTTCTGGAATCAACGTTCTTGATCTTTTAGGTCACGATAAAGTTGTATTCACTCAAGATGCTGTAAAAAAAGTTGAGGAGGTGCTTGGATAATGGAAGCACGTGATATCTTAAAACGTCCGGTCATTACTGAGCGTTCTTCAGAAATTATGGCAGAGAAAAAGTATACTTTCGAAGTAGACACTCGCGCTAACAAAACTCAAGTTAAAGACGCTGTTGAAGAAATCTTCGGTGTTAAAGTTGAGAAAGTAAACGTAATGAACTACAAAGGTAAGTTCAAACGCGTTGGTAAATTCGGCGGCTACACAAACAAACGTCGTAAAGCGATTGTTAAATTAACTGCTGATTCAAAAGAAATCGAATTATTCGAAATCTAATTTCAAATTTATATAAGTAACCTTAAAGAAGGAGGGAATACAAATGGCGATTAAAAAGTATAAGCCAACCTCAAATGGTCGTCGTAACATGACATCATCTGACTTTGCTGAAATTACTACTAATAAACCTGAAAAGTCTTTATTAGAACCGACTAAACGCAAAGCTGGTCGTAACAACCAGGGTAAAATTACTGTTCGTCATCACGGTGGCGGTCACAAGAAACAATACCGTGTTATCGATTTTAAACGTCTTAAAGACGGCATTCCAGGACGCGTTGCTACAATCGAGTACGATCCAAACCGTTCTGCGAACATCGCTTTAATTAACTACGCTGACGGTGAAAAACGTTATATCTTAGCTCCGAAAGGTCTTGAAGTAGGTCAAACTATTCATTCAGGTCCAGAAGCGGACATCAAAGTAGGTAACGCTTTACCATTAGCAAATATTCCAATGGGTACTACAATCCATAACATCGAAATGAAACCTGGCAAAGGTGGACAATTAGTACGTTCAGCTGGTACTTCTGCGCAAGTATTAGGTCGTGAAGGTAAGTATGTAATCGTTCGCTTACAATCTGGTGAAGTACGTTTAATCCTTGCTACTTGCCGTGCAACAATCGGTCAAGTTGGTAACGAGCAACACGAACTTATCAACATCGGTAAAGCAGGTCGTTCTCGTTGGTTAGGTAAACGCCCAACTGTACGTGGTTCTGTAATGAACCCTAACGATCACCCACACGGTGGTGGTGAAGGACGTTCTCCAATCGGACGTAAATCTCCAATGACACCATGGGGCAAACCAGCTCTTGGTTACAAAACTCGTAGCAAGAAAAATAAATCATCTAAATTTATTATTCGTGGACGTAAAAAATAATGTGGTAAAACTACGGTTCAGTTCGAGAGCCGTGGTCGTATCACGGAGGGAGGTTCCTAAATGGGTCGCAGCTTAAAGAAAGGACCTTTTGTTGATGACCACCTAATGAAAAAGGTGGAAGCACAAGAGGCTTCTGAGAAAAAACAAGTTATCAAGACTTGGTCTCGCCGTTCTACTATCTTCCCAAACTTCATCGGTTTAACAATCGCTGTATATGATGGACGTAAACACGTTCCTGTATACGTGACAGAAGATATGGTAGGTCACAAACTTGGTGAGTTCGCACCGACACGTACTTATAAAGGTCACGGTGCAGATGACAAGAAAACAAGACGCTAATTTTGAGAGGAGGTAAATCCTAATGACACAAGCTAAAGCTATCGCTCGTACAGTTCGTATCGCTCCTCGTAAAGTACGTCTAGTAGTAGACTTAATCCGAGGCAAGCAAATTGGTGAAGCAGTTGCAATTTTACGTCATACTCCAAAAGCGGCGTCTCCAGTCGTTGAGAAAGTATTAAAATCTGCAGTTGCTAACGCTGAACACAACTACGAGTTAGATATTAATAACTTAGTTGTATCTGAAATCTTTGTTGATGAAGGTCCAACATTAAAACGTTTCCGCCCACGTGCACAAGGTCGCGCATCGGCAATCAACAAACGTACAAGCCACATTACAGTTGTGGTATCTGAGAAGAAGGAGGTTTAATCCGTGGGTCAAAAAGTACATCCAATAGGACTACGTGTTGGTGTTATTCGTGACTGGGAGTCAAAGTGGTTCGCTGAGAAAGACTACGCAAACTTATTACACGAAGACATCAAAGTACGTAAATATATCGAAACGAAACTTAAAGATGCATCTGTATCTAAAGTAGAAATCGAACGCGCTGCAAATCGCGTGAACATCACTATTCACACTGCGAAACCAGGTATGGTAATCGGTAAAGGTGGTACGGAAGTAGAAAACTTACGTAAACATTTATCTGATGTAACTGGTAAACGTGTGCATATCAATATCATTGAAATCAAACGTGCAGATCTTGACGCTAAATTAGTAGCTGAAAACATCGCTCGTCAACTTGAGAACCGCGTATCATTCCGTCGTGCTCAAAAACAATCTATCCAACGCACAATGCGCGCTGGTGCAAAAGGTATTAAAACACAAGTATCTGGTCGTTTAGGTGGCGCTGATATCGCGCGTGCTGAACACTATAGCGAAGGAACTGTTCCTCTTCATACATTACGTGCTGACATTGATTATGCACATGCTGAAGCAGACACAACTTACGGTAAACTAGGCGTTAAAGTTTGGATCTACCGTGGTGAAGTCCTTCCTACTAAAAAGAACTCTGTGGAAGGAGGCAAATAATATGTTATTACCTAAACGCGTAAAATATCGTCGTGAACACCGTGGTAACATGCGCGGAGAAGCGAAAGGCGGCAAAGAAGTAACTTTCGGTGAGTGGGGCTTACAAGCTACTACAGCATCTTGGATTACTAACCGTCAAATCGAATCTGCTCGTATCGCAATGACTCGTTACATGAAACGTGGCGGTAAAGTTTGGATTAAAATCTTCCCACATAAACCTTATACGAAAAAGCCTCTAGAAGTCCGCATGGGTTCTGGTAAAGGTTCTCCTGAAGGTTGGGTAGCAGTAGTAAAACCAGGAAAAGTAATGTTCGAAATCGCTGGTGTATCTGAAGAGATCGCACGTGAAGCACTTCGTTTAGCATCACATAAACTTCCTGTTAAATGTAAGATTGTAAAACGTCAAGAAACTGGTGGTGAATCTAATGAAAGCTAATGAAATCCGTGACCTTGCCACTTCTGAAATCGAATTAAAAGTGAAATCACTGAAAGAAGAGCTTTTCAACCTTCGCTTCCAATTGGCGACTGGTCAATTAGAAAACACAGCTCGCATCCGTGAAGTTCGCAAAGCGATCGCACGTATGAAAACTGTGATTCGTGAAAGAGAAATCAGTGCAAATAACTGATAAAGGAGGGTTTTAAGTATGACTGAGCGTAACCAACGCAAAGTTTACACGGGCCGTGTTGTTTCAGACAAAATGGATAAAACAATTACTGTTTTAGTTGAAACTCACAAAAAGCACAAGCTTTATGGCAAGCGTGTAAAATACTCGAAAAAGTTTAAAGCTCATGATGAGCAAAACACTGCGAATATCGGTGATATCGTACGTATCATGGAAACTCGCCCGCTATCAGCTACTAAACGCTTCCGTTTAGTTGAAGTTGTAGAAAAAGCGGTTATTATTTAATAACACATTTCGGAATACAATATATTTCCGAAGGGAGGTAACCTAAGTGATTCAACAAGAAAGTCGTATGAAAGTTGCTGACAACTCAGGTGCACGTGAAGTTTTAACTATTAAAGTACTTGGTGGTTCTGGACGTAAAACTGCAAACATCGGTGATATCGTTGTTTGTACAGTTAAGAAAGCAACACCAGGTGGCGTTGTCAAGAAAGGTGACGTTGTTAAGGCTGTTATCGTTCGCACAAAATCAGGTGCACGTCGTAAAGACGGTACTTACATTAAATTTGATGAAAATGCTTGCGTAATTATCAAAGATGATAAGTCACCACGCGGAACTCGTATTTTCGGACCAGTTGCACGTGAATTACGTGATGGCAACTTCATGAAAATCGTTTCTTTAGCTCCAGAAGTTCTTTAATTTCGTTGAAATTAAAGCCCCGGCGGATGCCACAGATTTTTAATTGTTATTTTCGAGCAGGCTCGAAAAAATCTGGGCGCACATTTGCCCTGGCAAATGTGATTTACATGACAGTACCAATCAAGGAGGTGCGACACATAATGCATGTTAAAAAGGGCGACAAAGTAAAAGTAATTACTGGTAAAGACAAAGGTAAAGAAGGCGTAATCTTAGCTGCTTTCCCAAAACAGGACCGCGTTCTTGTTGAAGGTGTAAACATCGTTAAGAAACACGTTAAACCTAACCAACTTAACCCACAAGGTGGAATTGTATCTCAAGAAGCTGCAATCCACGTTTCGAACGTAATGCTAATCGATCCTAAATCTGGCGAGCCGACTCGTGTAGGTTATGAGATCAAAGATGGCAAAAAAGTTCGTGTTGCAAAAAAATCAGGTGTAGTAATCGACTAATAAGTAAATTGAGAAGGGAGGTATACACATGAGCCGCCTAAAAGAAAAATATTTAAACGAAGTATCACCTGCTCTAATGAGCAAGTTCGAATATAAATCAGTTATGCAATTGCCTAAAGTGGACAAAATCGTAATCAACATGGGTGTTGGTGACGCTGTTCAAAACTCTAAAGCTCTTGATGTAGCTGTTGAAGAATTAACTATAATCACTGGTCAAAAACCAGTTGTAACTAAAGCGAAAAAATCTATCGCAGGTTTCCGTCTACGTGAAGGTCAAGCGATCGGTGCTAAAGTTACATTACGCGGTGAGCGTATGTATGAGTTCCTGGATAAATTAATCTCTATCGCACTTCCACGTGTACGTGACTTCCGCGGTGTTTCTAAAAAAGCATTCGACGGTCGCGGTAACTACACATTAGGTGTTAAAGAACAATTAATTTTCCCAGAAATCGATTACGATAAAGTTTCAAAAGTACGCGGTATGGACATCGTGATCGTAACTACTGCGAATTCTGACGAAGAAGCTCGCGAGTTATTAACACAGTTCGGTATGCCGTTCCAAAAGTAATTTAAACAAGGAGGGCGAAAAACTTGGCTAAAAAGGCAATGGTTGTTAAACAACAACGCAAACAAAAGTTCAAAGTACAAGAATATACACGCTGTGAACGCTGTGGTCGTCCACACTCTGTATACCGCAAATTTAAACTTTGCCGTATTTGTTTCCGTGAACTTGCATATAAGGGACAAATTCCTGGCGTTAAAAAAGCCAGCTGGTAATCCCCTAATTTGGGAAGGAGGTAAATTTTCATGACAATGACTGATCCGATTGCAGATATGCTTACACGCATTCGTAATGCGAACATGGTACGTCACGAGAAGTTAGAAGTTCCTGCTTCTAACGTGAAGAAAGAAATCGCTGAAATCTTAAAGCGTGAAGGTTTCGTACGTGACGTAGAATATGTAGAAGACAACAAGCAAGGTATCATCCGTATCTTCTTAAAATACGGTAAAGATAACGAGCGCGTAATTACTGGTCTTAAACGTATCTCTAAACCAGGTTTACGTGTATATGCTAAAACAAATGAAGTACCAAAAGTATTAAACGGTCTTGGTATCGCTTTAGTATCAACTTCAAATGGTTTATTAACTGACAAAGAAGCTCGCGCTAAACAAGTTGGCGGAGAAATCTTAGCATACATTTGGTAATTAGTAAGAAAAGAACGGAGGTGCAATATATATGTCTCGCGTAGGTAAAAAAGTTATCGAGGTACCTGCTGGCGTAACAGTTGAAGTCGGTGCCGACAACACTGTTATCGTTAAAGGTCCTAAAGGCGAATTAACTAATCAATTCCATCAAGATATGAAAATCGAGCAAGAAGGCAACATCATTACTGTTGTGCGCCCTTCTGAGTCTAAAGAACACCGCACTAACCACGGTACAACTCGTGCGTTATTAGCTAACATGGTAACAGGTGTTTCTGAAGGTTTCACTCGCTCTCTAGAACTTATCGGTGTAGGTTACCGTGCACAATTACAAGGCAACAAACTTGTATTGAACGTTGGTTACTCTCACCCAGTTGAGTTTACACCAGAGCAAGGTTTAGAGATCGAAGTTCCTTCAAACACGAAAATCATCGTTAAAGGTATTTCTAAAGAGCGTGTTGGTGCATTAGCATCTAACATCCGTGACGTACGTCCACCAGAGCCATACAAAGGTAAAGGGATTCGTTACGAAGGTGAATTCGTTCGCCGTAAAGAAGGTAAAACAGGTAAATAATGCGGCCTAAAATCGCATTAATCTAGAAAGGAGTGACCTCTGTGATTACGAAACAAGACAAAAATCAAGTTCGTAAAAAACGTCATGGGCGTGTTCGTTCTAAAATTTCGGGTACTGCACAACGTCCTCGTTTAAACGTATTCCGTTCTAATAAGAACATTTATGCACAACTAATCGACGATGTAGCTGGCGTAACTTTAGTTTCTGCTAATACTCAAGAAAAAGCTTTCGAAGGTATGGGCTCAAACGTAGAAGCTGCTGCTAAAATCGGTGAAACAATCGCTAAACGCGCTGCTGAAAAAAATATTGCTTCTGTGGTATTTGACCGTAGCGGTTACTTATATCATGGACGTGTGAAAGCTTTAGCTGAAGCTGCACGTGAAAACGGCTTAGAATTTTAATAAGAAGGAGGGACATACTTCATGAGTCGCATTGACGCAAACAAATTAGAACTTGAAGAACGCGTAGTTACAATTAACCGTGTTGCTAAAGTTGTTAAAGGTGGTCGTCGCTTCCGCTTCTCTGCTCTAGTAGTAGTAGGAGATAAAAACGGTCATGTAGGATTCGGTACTGGTAAAGCTCAAGAGGTTCCAGATGCAATCCGTAAAGCTGTTGAAGACGCGAAGAAAAACTTAATCGAAGTACCACGCGTGGGTGGAACTACTCCACACTTAGTGCAAGGTCGCTTCGGTGCAGGTTCAATCTTAATCAAACCTGCAGCTCCTGGTACAGGAGTTATCGCTGGTGGTCCGGTACGTGCTGTACTAGAACTAGCTGGTATTACTGATATTCTTTCAAAATCTCTTGGTTCAAACACACCAATCAACATGGTGCGTGCAACTGTAGCAGGTTTAACTGAATTAAAACGCGCAGAAGAGGTAGCAAAACTACGCGGTAAATCAGTGGAAGAGTTATTAGGATAAGGGGGGAATTATAATGGCTAAATTACAAATCACCCTTAATAAATCTGTCATCGGTACTAAACCGAACCAACGTAAAGTTGTTGAGGCTTTAGGATTACGTAAATTAAACCAAACTGTGGAACAAGCAGATAATGCTGCTATCCGTGGGATGATTACAAAAGTAGCTCACTTAGTTACTGTTAAAGAAATTTAATTTCAATTATACGAACAAGGAGGTGCCACCCAAATGAAACTTCATGAGTTAAAACCAGCAGAAGGTTCACGTAAAGTACGTAACCGCGTTGGTCGTGGTATCGGTTCTGGTAACGGTAAAACTTCTGGTAAAGGTCATAAAGGTCAAAACGCTCGTTCTGGCGGCGGCGTTCGCCCAGGATTTGAAGGGGGTCAAAACCCACTTTTCCGTCGTTTACCTAAACGTGGCTTTACGAACATTAACCGTAAAGAATACGCTATCGTTAACCTTGATGCGTTAAACCGTTTTGAAGATGGTGCAGAAGTAACACCTGCATTATTATTAGAAACTGGTATCGTGAGCAACGAAAAAGCCGGAATCAAGATTCTAGGTCATGGTACTTTAAGCGTTAAGCTTAATGTAAAAGCTCACAAATTCTCAGCTTCAGCAAAAGAAGCAATCGAGAGCGCTGGCGGAACAACTGAGGTGATCTAATGTTTCAGACAATCTCTAACTTTATGCGCGTTCGAGATATACGAAATAAAATCATCTTTACACTTTTAATGTTAATCATTTTTCGTATCGGGACATTCATCCCGGTACCAAATGTTAACGCGGATGTATTAAAGGCAACTGATGAGTTTAGCTTAGTAGGTTTCCTTAATACGTTTGGCGGCGGTGCATTGGCAAACTTCTCGATCTTCGCGATGGGGATTATGCCGTACATCACAGCCTCAATCATTGTCCAGTTGCTCCAAATGGATGTCGTTCCTAAGTTTGCAGAATGGGCGAAACAAGGTGATGTCGGGCGACGCAAACTTGCTCAATTCACTCGTTACTTCACGATTATATTAGCATTTATTCAATCTTTCGCGATGAGCTTCGGGTTTAACCAATTTTATGGCGGATCATTGATTACTGATACTAGTATCCAATCGTACTTAACGATCTCTGTCGTGCTGACTGCAGGTACAGCATTCCTATTGTGGCTATCTGAACAAATAACTGCATATGGTGTCGGTAATGGTATTTCCATCATTATCTTCGCTGGTATCGTAGCTGCGATTCCTAATGCAGTAAACCAAATTTATGCACAACAAATCGAGGGAGCGGGAGATCAATTATTCATTAATATTGCTATCTTAGCTTTATTGGTTTTAGTGCTGCTTGCTGTTATAGTTGGAGTTATTTACATTCAACAAGCGTTGCGTAAAATTCCAATTCAGTACGCAAAACGAGTTGCTGGGAATTCACCTAAGGTTGGTGCACAGCAAACGCATTTACCGTTAAAAGTAAATGCTGCAGGGGTTATTCCGGTAATCTTCGCATCAGCGTTCCTAGTAACACCTCGAACACTGGCTACATTCTTTGGCCAAAATGATGTAACTGCATGGATTATCAAAATATTCGATTTTTCGAATCCAATTGGTATGATTATATATGGTACATTAATCGTTGCCTTCACATATTTCTATGCATTCATTCAGGTGAATCCGGAAAATGTGGCAGACAACTTGAAAAAGCAAGGTGCCTATATCCCGGGTATTCGCCCAGGCAATGACACACAAGCTTACTTAACAAAAGTTCTTTATCGTTTAACATTTGTTGGTGCTTTATTCTTAGTAGTCATTTCAGTAATGCCAGTTTTATTCATTAACTTCATGAACCTGCCAGCTTCGGCTCAAATCGGGGGAACAAGTATGATTATCGTAGTTGGTGTTGCGCTTGAGACGATGAAACAGTTAGAGTCCCAATTAGTGAAACGCCATTATAAAGGCTTTATGAAATAATGCAGGTTTAGGAAACATTTTTCGTTTCCTTGCCGGCTTATGCTATAAAGGGGGAGCATTACGTATGAATATCGTTTTAATGGGTCTTCCAGGTGCCGGCAAAGGTACCCAGGCTGACAAAATTGTTGAGAAGTACGCAATCCCTCATATTTCTACAGGCGATATGTTCCGTGCCGCTATTAAAGAAGGCACAGAATTAGGTTTACAGGCAAAATCGTTTATGGATCAAGGCGCATTAGTGCCGGATGAAGTAACGATTGGCATTGTTCGTGAACGTCTTTCACAAGCGGACTGTGAAAAAGGATTCTTATTAGATGGATTCCCGCGTACAGTTCCTCAAGCAGAAGCTTTAGATAGCATTCTTGATGAATTAGGTCGTCCAGTTGAGCATACAATTAATGTTCAAGTTGAAAAAGATGAATTGATCGCACGTTTAAGTGGTCGTCGTATTTGTAAAGTTTGCGGCACATCTTATCACTTAGTGTTCAATCCTCCAAAAGAGGAAGGCAAATGCGATAAAGATGGCGGCGAGTTATACACACGTGCGGATGATAATCCTGACACTGTTGCAAACCGTCTGGAAGTAAATATGAACCAAGCACAACCTTTACTTGATTTCTATGAAGCAAAGGGAGTACTTACAAATATTAATGGACAGCAAGAAATTTCTAAAGTATTTGCTGATCTTGATGCTCTATTGCAGGGCAGCCGCAGCTGATATCCGTCCGGGCGCTAGACAGCTTCCGCGGGAGTCATGCGGAGGCAACAACGAAACATAATTTTTTGAGAGTTGCAAAAGCATATTGTGCCCGGTATATACTATAAAGGTTGAGCACTTAATTCGTGTGATGAAATCTTTGTAACGTATAATGGGTTTCGTGGAAGCATCTGTGTAACGGGTATGAATCTCTCATCAAGACATTCCGGCTATCGTGTTAACATAAGGGATGCGGTTCCTTATAGGATACTGTTTCCATGGATTGTGTGAAGCGAAACCAGACGAGCGTCTTACTTGTACATCTCTCATGCAATCCAAAACATATGTTGAAACGAGTTGCTTCTTAAATAGGAGAAACAGTTGCAAGAGCTCGCATGAGTTTTTTGATAATAGCATATAGAAGGGAGACTTGGAAGATGGCGAAAGACGATGTAATTGAAGTCGAAGGGACAGTTGTTGAGACTTTGCCAAACGCGATGTTTAAGGTAGAATTAGAAAATGGGCACACTGTGCTTGCACACGTTTCTGGAAAGATTCGTATGCACTTTATCCGTATCCTACCTGGAGATAAGGTTACTATTGAGTTATCTCCTTATGATTTAACTCGCGGTCGTATCACATACCGTTTTAAATAATCTTTTGCACTCCGGACTATTAAGGAGGTTAGGTTAGATGAAAGTGAGACCATCTGTGAAACCGATCTGCGAAAAATGTAAAGTAATTCGCCGACGCGGTAAAGTAATGGTAATCTGTGAAAATCCTAAACACAAACAAAAACAAGGATAATTAATCAAGGAGGTGCACTAACGAATGGCACGTATTGCTGGTGTTGATATTCCTCGCGACAAACGCGTTGTAATTTCATTAACTTACATTTACGGTATTGGTAAAACGACTTCTCAAAAAGTATTAGCAGGTGCAGGTATTGACGAAAATACTCGCGTTAAAGACTTAACAGAAGATCAATTAAACCAAATTCGTGAACAATTAGATTCATACAAAACTGAAGGTGATTTACGTCGTGAAGTTTCTTTAAACATTAAACGTTTAATGGAAATCGCTTCATTCCGTGGTATCCGTCACCGTCGTGGTTTACCAGTTCGTGGTCAAAATACGAAGAACAACGCTCGTACGCGTAAAGGTCCTCGTAAGACTGTAGCGAACAAGAAAAAATAATTAAGTAAAGGAGGTTCCTTCTTAACATGGCTCGTAAACAACAAACTCGTAAACGTCGTGTGAAAAAGAACATCGAATCTGGTGTTGCTCACATCCGTTCTACATTCAACAATACAATCGTAACGATCACTGATATGCAAGGTAACGCATTATCTTGGTCTTCAGCTGGTGCTTTAGGTTTCCGTGGTTCACGTAAATCAACTCCATTCGCAGCTCAAATGGCTGCTGAAACAGCTGCAAAAACTTCAATGGAACATGGTTTAAAAAACATTGAAGTAACAGTTAAAGGTCCTGGTTCAGGTCGTGAAGCTGCAGTACGTGCACTTCAAGCTGCTGGATTAGAAGTAACTGCTATTAAAGACGTTACTCCAGTTCCTCATAACGGTTGCCGTCCGCCAAAACGTCGTCGTGTGTAATGGGTGCAGCTTAGGGGTATAATTACTCCTACGTACATCATGTTACTTTGTACAAAAGTCTTGTGCATTTTATAGTCTAACTCAGATTAACAACTATGATGATAAGAACCTATACATTAGATGTTTTGAAGGAGGGTAAATTGGAATGATCGAAATTGAAAAACCAAAGATTGAAACAGTGGAGATTAGCGAAGATGCCAAATACGGCAAGTTTGTTGTAGAACCGCTTGAACGCGGTTATGGTAATACTTTGGGGAATTCTCTACGTCGTATCCTTCTGTCTTCATTACCTGGAGCTGCTATAACGTCAATTCAAATTGACGGCGTGCTACACGAATTCTCAACTGTAGAAGGCGTTGTGGAAGATGTTGCTTCAATCATCTTAAACGTGAAAAAGCTGGCTTTAAAAATCTACTCTGACGAAGAAAAAGTTATTGAGATTGATGTAAAGGGTGACGGAACGGTTACTGCAGCTGACATTACACATGACAGTGATGTAGAAATTTTAAACCCTGATTTATATATCGCAACAATCGCTAAAAACGGTCATTTACGTATGCGTATGTACGCACAGCGTGGCCGCGGTTATACTCCTGCTGATCAAAACAAACGTGAGGATCTTCCTATCGGCGTGATCCCGATCGACTCTATTTACACTCCAGTTTCACGCGTCAACTTCCAAGTAGAGAACACTCGTGTTGGACAAAATTCTGACTACGACAAGTTATCACTTGATGTATGGACAGATGGAAGCATCGGTCCTAAAGAGGCGATTTCACTTGGAGCGAAAATTTTAACTGAACACTTAAATATCTTCGTAGGCATGACGAACGAGGCACAAACTGCTGAAATCATGGTCGAAAAAGAAGAAGACCAAAAAGAAAAAGTATTAGAGATGACTATCGAAGAGCTTGATCTTTCTGTTCGTTCTTACAACTGCTTAAAGCGTGCTGGTATCAACACGGTGCTGGAATTAGCGAATAAGTCAGAAGACGATATGATGAAAGTGCGAAACCTTGGTCGTAAGTCTCTTGAAGAAGTTAAGCATAAGTTAGAAGAGCTTGGTTTAGGATTACGTAAAGAAGACTAAGCGAAAAATTATAAAATTAAGCTAGATCAGATATATTTAAAAGGAGGGAAACGTCCATGGGTTACAGAAAACTTGGTCGTACAAGTTCTCAACGTAAAGCATTATTACGCGACTTAGCTACTGATTTAATCATCAACGAGCGCATCGAAACGACTGAAGCGCGCGCTAAAGAAACTCGTAAAGCTGTTGAGAAAATGATTACTTTAGGTAAACGCGGTGATTTACACGCTCGTCGTCAAGCGGCAGCATTCATCCGTCGTGAGCTAGTAACAGTTGGAGAAGGCGAAGAAGAAAAAACTGTTTTCGCACTTCAAAAATTATTTGATGACATCGCACCTCGTTATGCGGAGCGTCAAGGTGGTTACACTCGCATTCTTAAAGTAGGTCCTCGTCGTGGAGACGGCGCACCAGTAGTAGTTATTGAATTAGTTTAATTCTTAACAACCTACAGGTGGATGAAGAGGGGTGTCCGGTTCACCGGTTGAACCCGCACTCCTCTTTTTTATAACGTAACAACAATGATTTATACGACAATAATTAAGCTGAGCGTTATGATGAGCGGGGTAGTCTACTACTGGCGTCTCGTTTAGCTCTCCGCACCTCATTCAACGAATTTCCGGGCTTGAGCACCCGTAAATTTTGTAAATGTAACGACAAGCGCATTTCTCTGAATGAGGTGCGCGCTTTTTTATTTACGGAATGAAGGGTTGAGCACCTAAATTCCCAATACATATGCAAACATAAAGTACGTTTAAATAGGTGGCCGTTCGCGCAAAACTTGTTTGAGAACGTGCTTTATTTTTATATATGTATCATTTCCCAGGAAATTCAGGTTGTTTCATATAAATGTGGAATACAGTGCCATGGCAGAGAGGAGAAAGCTGAACATGAGTGAAATTTTATCATTTAATCATGTAACATTTTCATATACACCAGATGACGCAAATGCCCGCAATGCAGTTGAGGATGTATCATTTGCGATTAGTAAAGGCGAATGGATTGCGATTGTCGGCCATAATGGCTCCGGCAAATCGACAATGGCAAAATTGATGAGCGGGCTATTATTGCCGCAGCAAGGGGAAGTCCGTATTAAACGTGATATACTTACGGAAGAAAACTTATGGGAAATCCGCTCGCAAATTGGTATCGTGTTTCAAAATCCGGACAATCAGTTTGTCGGCGCCACTGTGCAGGATGATGTTGCGTTTTCGCTGGAAAACAACGGTGTTCCTCATGAAGAGATGGTAGAACGTGTACACAATGCACTACGGCAAGTGAAGATGGAAGACTTTATCAACCATGAGCCCCATCATTTATCAGGCGGGCAAAAGCAGCGTGTGGCGATTGCCGGGGCATTGGCGATGCATCCTCAGATTTTAATATTGGATGAAGCGACTTCGATGCTCGATCCACAAGGCCGGGAAGAAGTGTTGACGATCGTCGAAGTGCTGCGAAAAGAAATTGGCTTAACCGTTTTGGCGATTACCCATGATTTAGAAGAGGCGCTATTGGCGGACCGCATTATTTTTATGAATGACGGCAAAAAATATGCGGAAGGAATCCCTTCAGAAATTTTCGCATTAGGAGATGAACTTGTGCAGTTTGGTCTCGATATGCCGTTTGCAATGAAAATGACAAAGCTGCTGCAAGCTGAAGGAGTTCAGCTTGTAGGACAACATATGACAGAAGAAGAGCTGGTGAATGATTTATGGACATCCAACTTCAACAAGTAAGCTATGCCTATTCAAAAGGCACACCATTTGAAAAAAGTGCCCTCCATGAAGTCGATTTAACGATAAAAAGCGGGACATATCAAGCGATCATCGGACATACAGGCTCTGGAAAGTCGACAATTCTCCTACATTTCAACGGGTTATTAAAGCCATCGAGCGGTACGGTGAAAATTGGAGACCGATTGATTGAGGCAGGGAAAAAGGCGAAAGATTTAAAATCCATACGCCAAAAGGTTGGGATTGTATTTCAATTCCCGGAACACCAATTATTTGAGGAGACTGTATTAAAGGATATTATGTTCGGCCCGATGAATTTTGGGGTGTCCGAGGAAGAGGCGGAGAAGCGTGCACGTGAATTGATCTCGCTAGTAGGATTGCCTGAGGACATACTCGAAAAGTCCCCATTTGATTTATCAGGCGGGCAAATGCGTCGTGTGGCCATTGCAGGCGTTTTGGCAATGGACCCTGAAGTAATCGTTTTGGATGAGCCAACAGCGGGTCTTGATCCACGTGGTCAAAAGGAAATTATGGACTTATTTTATAAGCTACATAAAGAGCGCGGTTTAACGACGATTCTTGTTACACATAGTATGGAAGATGCAGCGCGCTATGCGGATTCGGTTGCCATTATGCATGAAGGCCGCTGTGTTTCAACAGGTGAGCCGCACGATATTTTTAGCGATGCTGCAATGCTTGCCAAGTTTCGTCTGGAACCGCCGCGCGTTGTTCGCTTCCAACGTCAATTCGAGAAAATGATGGGGAAAGCCTTATCGAAAGTTTGCTTGACAGAAGAGGAGCTCGCAGCGGAAATCGGACAGGCGATTCAAAAGGGGCGTGATGGACAATGATGGAAAAAATGATTTTCGGACGATATATTCCTGGCAATTCATTTGTCCATAAGCTTGACCCGCGCTCAAAACTGCTCTTTGTATTCGCATTTATTATTGTCGTTTTTTTTGCCAACAACACTGTAACGTACGGAATATTACTGGCATTTACATTGATCGTCATTTTGCTGTCAAGAATCCGTCTTTATTTTTTGATCAATGGATTAAAGCCTGTCATTTTCTTAATGCTCTTTACACTGCTTTTGCATCTGTTCATGACAAAAGAAGGGGCTGTATTAGCTGATCTTGGCTTCATGAAAATATATGAGGAAGGCTTGCGTCAAGGTGTGTTTATTTCAATGCGCTTTTTAATGCTTGTGTTTATGACATCCATCCTAACATTAACGACGTCGCCAATTTCAATTACAGACGGGCTGGAAGTGCTTTTAGACCCATTCAAGAAGCTGAAATTGCCTGTGCATGAGCTTGCATTGATGATGTCCATTTCCTTGCGCTTCATCCCGACATTAATGGATGAAACGGATAAGATCATGAAAGCGCAAATGGCACGCGGTTCGGATTTAAGCGCCGGCCCGATTAAAGATCGTCTAAAGGCGGTAGTCCCATTATTGGTTCCGCTCTTTGTCAGTGCATTTAAGCGTGCGGAAGATTTAGCGACTGCGATGGAAGTGCGCGGCTACCGCGGAGGCGAGGGGCGAACGAAATATCGCCGGCTCAAATGGGATGCAAAAGATACGATTAGTTTAGTTGTACTTGTAATTCTTGCAGTATTATTATGGATGCTGCGCAGTTAAAGGAGTAAAGACATGGCGAGACTAAAAGCAACGATCAGCTATGATGGTACGGCCTTCGCCGGTTATCAAGTACAGCCAGGCGAGCGTACCGTGCAGCTTGAAATAGAAAAAGTATTGGCAAAAATGCATAAAGGGCTTCATGTAAAAATCACAGCAAGCGGACGCACAGATGCGCGTGTCCACGCAACAGGCCAAGTTATCCATTTTGACACGGATTTAATGATCCCGCCTGAGAAATATATGAAAGCATTAAATGTGCAGCTGCCACGCGATATCCGTGTATTGCAGGTGGAACAAGCAAGCGATGATTTTCATGCGCGCTACAATGTGTCGGGCAAATGTTATCGGTATATATGGGACTGCAGTATGATTCAAAGCCCGTTTAGACGCCATTATACGGTGGAGACAGGCGGTATAAAGCCAAATGTCGAGGCGATGCGTGAAGCGGCAAAAGCGATTGTCGGGACACATGACTTCAGCTGCTTTTGCGCGGCAAATACGAGTGTCGTCGATAAAGTCCGTACTGTACATGCGCTGGAGCTTGGCTGGCATGGTGACGAGCTGCATATGACAATAAGCGGAAACGGCTTTTTATACAATATGGTCAGGATTATCGCGGGGACGTTATGGGAAGTTGGCATAGGGAGAAGAGAAGCCGCTTCACTAACACATATAATTGCATCTATGGATCGTACGCAAGCAGGCAAAACCGCCCCTGCACACGGTTTATATTTAGAACAGGTTTTTTATGAAAGTTTGTAAAAAATTTTTGAAATATTGTTCTTTATTCGGGGAATTACGAGGAAAATAGCCTTCTGAAAAGGGTTAACAACCTCTCCAGGTGTTCAATTAAATATCTTGACTTTAAATGCGATTCAGTATATGATGATGTATGGTATTTTCATTACCACCACAAAAATAAGCCCCGAAACTTATAAAGTGTATATAATGAAAAATAACGGTAATTCATATCGATTAGGAGGATACAAACATGCGCACAACTTTCATGGCTAAAGGTCAAGAAGTAGAACGTAAATGGTTAGTAGTTGACGCAGAAGGCCAAACATTAGGTCGTTTAGCTTCTGAAGTAGCTGCTATCTTACGCGGTAAACATAAACCAACTTTCACACCAAACGTTGATACAGGAGATCATGTGATCATCATCAACGCTGATAAAATTGAGTTAACAGGTAACAAATTACAAAAGAAAATTTACTACCGTCACACTCAGTTCGCTGGTGGTTTAAAACAACGTACAGCTGGCGAAATGAAGGAAAAATACCCAACTCAAATGCTTGAGTTAGCAATTAAAGGTATGCTTCCAAAGAACTCTTTAGGTCGTCAAATGTTCTCTAAATTGAACGTTTACACTGGTTCTGAGCATCCACACGCTGCACAAAAACCAGAAGCTTACGAGTTACGTGGTTAATCAATAAACTATAATAGGAGGAAATAACTTTGGCACAAGTACAATACATCGGCACAGGTCGCCGTAAAAGCTCAACTGCTCGCGTACGTTTAGTACCAGGCGAAGGTAAAGTAGTAATCAACAACCGTGATGTTGCGGATTACCTACCATACGAAACTTTACACTTAATTATCAACCAACCATTAGTAGCTACAGAAACTAAAGGTTCATATGACGTTCACGTTAACGTAAACGGCGGTGGATTCACAGGTCAAGCTGGAGCAATCCGTCACGGTATCGCACGTGCATTATTACAAGTTGATCCAGACTTCCGTGGCGCTTTAAAAGCAGCAGGTCTATTAACTCGTGATTCTCGTATGAAAGAGCGTAAAAAACCAGGTCTACGCGGCGCTCGTCGTGCACCTCAATTCTCAAAACGTTAATTTTTACAAATTGCTCAATGCAACAAAAAACCCTGCAACCATTGCGTTTGCAGGGTTTTTTTCCATATTTCAATTCATGGGAAAGTTGTATAAAAACCTGTGGATAAGTACACGTAATACACAAGTAATATACAAATTTTCGGGTAATAATGGCTGCTAGATTAAATCGACAGCATCCAATAATTGTGCAATATCTGTGTGAGAGTATATACCTTGTCCGTACTATCTTGCTATGAAAGTATTTAGGTGAGTTGCTCATACACGGAAATTTTTTAATTCCCAACACGTCGAATTTTATGATGATGATTTTGCGAAATTGCAAAACCCTTTCCCAAAATTTTTTTCGGGAAAGGGTTTTGTATAAGAAAGTTTTTGTTGAGCTGCATCAAAATTCATTATAAATAATCGACTGTGTAAAATATTAATATTATCCCAACTATACACATCATCCAAGATAGAGTCGAATTTGAACTGCTCGATATTTTATTGCGTAGATTAACTAAATTAGGATTTATCCACTTATTTAATAATTTAAAGCTTAAGAAAATGAGCAGAGCTGGCAAAATCATAACAATATTATATCCCGCTATAATCGAAATCCGCTCATACGGGGGTATATCAATTGTAGTTAATAAACCGAGAGCGGTGAAATACGGTAGAGCTGTACCTGCTTCAATGATAAATGTAGTAATGCCAATAAATACAATTGAAAGATAGCTCTGGGTTTTAGGCTCTGGAATATTGCCTTTTTTATTTGCGGGAATAAAAAAGCTAGCAGTAAATAAGATAGCCCCTATACTGAAGATAAGCCAGCTGAATATTCTGTTTTGAAAAATATCGGAAAATGTCTCAATAATATAATTTAAGCCTGACATCATTATTAAACCTAATGAAAAATACAAAATTGCCACTGTAAAGAGATATGCCAATAATCTTGTTGTTAGATTTTTATTATCTTTTAAAACAAGAAATAAAGTAACACCAATTATTGTAGGGCTCAACGTATCTAAAAGAGCTAAGCCACCCAAATAAATTAATATATTAATACCCATCTTTCCCTCCATATGAATCATCGTATTCAGAAATCAGATTTGATTATCGAGATAATAAAGATAAGCTTTTTCCATAAATTCAAGGACATCTTGGTCCAGTGGGTAGAGATTGTAATTATTCGAATCCTCAGGCGATTTCCTAATATCCCAAAGTTTATCTAAAAATGTATCTTCTCCTTCAAAATCCTCACCTTTTTTTATATCCATTCTTCTAATGATATTTTGTATTCGTGCATTATCATAATTAAGATGCATATATTTTTTCAATTGGCCTACTAAAGCAATCCACTCTAAAGAATCGGGATCGCTGCTGGACATATTTGGCAGTTTACCCAGAACCTTTATGTTTTTAATATTTAATGTATCGAGCTTATAATTTAAAGTTTCTTTGGAATTTCTGTTATAGAGCTCCATAATTCTTTTAATCTCGAATTCTTCCCCATCAATTGCTATACCATTTATTAGCCCTCGTAAACTCGCTTCTATTTTTGAAAGCCGGTCCTTTTCACTTAAGACGTAGGAAAGCTGTTTCGTTAAACTATTGGACCAATCCCATTCGTCGGATTCCAACATGTTTTTAATCTCGCCTAATTTAAATCCAATCGTTTTTAAAAATTGTATCAACTGAAGCTTCTTCAACTCGCTGTTTGAGTATAATCGATGTCCTCCATCAGTTTTTGAAACAGGTTTAAGCAGTTCTATTTTGTCGTAATATCTTAAGGTTCTAACAGATACACCGCCTAGCTTTTTAAACTCATTAATATGAAACAATACTAAAACCTACTTTCTTACTCATCTTTAAATAACATAGTTTTAAATACGTAGCCAATACCTAAGCCGATTAGCACCCCGGGCAGCGCGTGATCAAAAAGCAAACCTACACCTGCTCCCACAACAACGAGTGCGTAAATAACAATATCGCCCTTTTTCAAAGCTGCATTCTCCTTTTAAGTTCGTCATGGAATGGATCATTTATTGACAGTATATAAGATGACGTTAGGTCACTTTCAACTGATTTGAATCGTATAAAACCCTTTCCCAAAGATTCTTTCCGGGAAAGGGTTTTGCGAAAAAATTATTATCAAGTCATTTGCAGCAGCGGGCTTTTCTGCTGTGCAAAAGGTTTATCATTATAAAAAGCGTTTGCAAGGAAAGGGCTTTCCTTTTCAAACGCTAAAAGCTAATGTTCGATTTCGCCCAGCTCCAAAAGTCTTTGTCCCATTTCGTTAATGCTGCCATATCCGTTGCTCATCTCGTGCATGCTTGTTGTGTATTCCTCTGTAAATGAGGAAATTTGTTTCGTGTAGGCATTAATATGCTCAATGGAATCCGTAATATCGATAAGTTGCTTTGCAATATTATCGGCACTGTCGGTACTATTTTGGGCCATTTTCTGTATTTCGTTTGCTACAACCGCAAACCCCTTTCCATGTTCGCCTGAGCGGGCGGCTTCGATGGAGGCATTTAATCCTAAAATTTTCGAATGCATGGCGATATCTTTTACAGCTGCTACAATGGAATTAATCTGCATAATATTGTTGTGCATTTGCTCGGCGTATTTTGAAAGTTCTTCGAGGCGCATGGAAACATCGGTGCTCGCATTGGCCAATTGCTCTGTCGTAGCCGACATTTCCTGTACAGCCCCGGAAAGCTCTTCAGCAACGAATCGCATATTGCTCACACGGTAATTGGAAATAACACCTGTCACAACACCGACAACTTCGCCATTATCATATATAGGAACAGAAGAGGCGATATAAGGGAAGCCAAATCCTTCCGCACTGCGCTCCTCACGCAGGAACTTCCCGCTTTTCATGGCCCGTACGCTTGTTGTATTGAGATGTTTTTCAACACTTTCGCCCAATTGAATTTTTAGATCGATTTTGTTTCCTCTTTTATATCCGACAACTTTCTCCGTATCAAATATTAATATGCATGCATCTTCTGGATATGTAGATTGGTAGAAATCAATCGAATCAACAATTACTTGCAGCTTTGGATTCATAGTAAACCACCTCTTATCACTTATTTCATAAAAATACAAATAGTTCGAACAATATACATATTTCTTTTACTATATACTAAATTTTCATAAGAGGGAATGGATTATTGAATTTTCTGACAAATTTGAAATAAAGGTAGAAATTGTGTATACATTAGTATACAATTGTATTCAGAGTTGTGAGGTGAATAATATGAGAACAGAGGGTAGAGGTAGACGTAGCGGAGAAGGAGCTTATGGAAGCCGCCGTCCAAAAGGTGCGCAAACATTCCGTCGCGGGCGCGCACTCGAGTTTTACCGCCAGCTGGAAACAAAACGTTTGACATTGAAACAGCAATTGGAATCAGAGGAGCTACAGTCGATTCATCCAGTTATTGCAGGAGAGCTAAAAGCAACAGAAGCGATAATGAATGATTTTGTAAGGTTGTTCCAGCTAGATGAACTATTGGAGGAAATGGAAGAAGGATAGTTTTCAGCTTCTTTCAGTGTGTGCAAAAACAAACGCCCACTGAAAGAAATGGGGGGTTCCCGGCGGAAATTGGACGCAGTTATGCCAAGACATAGCTGATTTATATAAGGAAGTGAATATGTTTAATGCAAGCAGTATGGAAATTATCCAAATATATAAAGCCATATATACTATTTGCTATTATTGCCCCTGCCATGATGATCATAGAAGTTAGTATGGATCTGTTACAGCCGACGATTTTACAGCATATTATTGATGATGGTATCGCGGAAAATGATACATCCTATATTTTTAAAATGTTCGGTCTCATGATCGGCACGTCACTTATCGGCTTGATCGGGGGCATAGGCTGTTCAATTTATGCATCGCGCACAGCGGTAAACTTTTCGACAGATCTTCGCCAAGACTTATATGAAACGATTACGTATTTTTCGAATAGTAGTAAAGACAAATTTACGCTTGGAAAACTCGTGACGAATTTAACGAGTGATATTGAAATGCTTCAGCGGGCATTGACAATGCTGCTGAAGGTTTTTGTGCGCGGACCGATGATGTTTATCGGAGCAGTCGTAATAGTATTTATTACAGCAGGGGAGTTATTCCCGATTTTATTGGTTGTTGTGCCGATTTTAGCGTTTTGCATGTATTATTTCACGGCACTTTCAGGGAAGCTTTTTCATAAAGTCCAAAAGGTTGTCGATGATGTAAACACGAAAGTACAGGAAAACTTGGCTGGCATTCGCGTCATTAAAGCATATAATCGAAAAAATCATCAAATCGAACAGTTTACCGACACGAATACACAATTGATGAAGCGTTCGATGACAGCAGACCAAATTATCGGTGTGCTCGCGCCATTGACGATGTTTGTCGTGAATATGGGGATTGTTGCAGCATTGTGGATGGGTGCGATAAAAGTTGATGACAATACATTGCAAGTTGGAGTCATTTTGGCATTCATCAATTATTTAATGATGGTAATGCAAGGGTTGATGAGTTCATCGATGGTACTTGTCCAACTTGCACGGGCGATACCGAGTGCAGGGCGTATCGTGGAAGTCCTGGAGGAAAAAACAGAGCTTGATGATCCCTCAAACCCAGAAGAAAAAGCAATTCAGGGAAGTGTTACGTTTGAAAATGTCAGCTTCTCCTATTTAAAAGGGACTGAATCGGTGCTTAAAAATATAAGCTTCCATGTAAATGCCGGGGAAACTGTCGGCATTATAGGGATGACGGGCAGCGGGAAGTCCACTTTAGTGAAAATGATCCCGAGGCTGTTTGATGTCGACAACGGAGCAATAAAAATTGATGGCATGCCGATTAGGCAATACGGGCTTGAACATTTGCGCCAGTCGATTGGCTTTGTACCTCAAAAGGCGACATTATTCTCTAAAACAATTGCCGAGAATCTCCGCTATGGACGTGCCGATGCGACAGAGCAGCAAATTTCCGGAGCATTGCAGGCGGCAAATGCGAAAGAGTTCGTCGATAAGCTTGAAACAGGGACAGAGCATGAGCTGACACAAGGAGCCACGAATTTGTCTGGCGGGCAAAAACAGCGTCTTGCAATGGCGCGTGCATTTATCCGAAAGCCGAGTATTTTGGTTTTGGATGATGTGACAAGCGCGGTTGATAGCATTTCCGAAAAGATGATTCAGCGAGCGATTGAAGATCAATTCAGTGATGCTACGAAATTTATCGTTTCATCCAAAATTTCCTCCATTCGTCATGCAGATCAAATTTTCGTAATGGATGATGGGGAGATTGTTGCCAAAGGGACACATGAGCAATTATTAAAAACGAGTGAGCTATATGAAGAAATGTCGAAAACACAAGCGGAAAAAGGGGTGACCTTAAGTGAGTAGACAACAAGGGGAGCCACCCATTCCAATGAGGCATCCTGGAGGGCGATTTAATGGTCCTGTTGTGAAGCCTAAAAATCAAAAGGAAACATTGCTCCGTATATGGGGGTATTTGCGCATTCAAAAGCTTGAGCTTGTCAGTGTTGTGATTTTTGTTGTTATTAGTACGCTTTTAAGTTTAGTTGGTCCTTTTTTGATCGGGAAAACGATTGATGATTATATTGTGAAGCTTGATGTAACGGGAGCCATTCGCATGGCGCTTATTTTAGCTGGTGTATATGTCGCATCTTCATTGCTTACATGGTTTCAAACATTTGTCATGATTCGTGTTTCTCAAAAGACGATCCGCCGTTTGCGCCAGCAATTATTTGAACAATACCAATCATTGCCGTTAGCATTTTTTGATAAAAAGCAACAGGGCGACTTAATGAGCCGTATGACGAATGATATCGAAAATCTGAATGCGGCATTATCGCAAAGTGTCATTCAAATCGTCTCAAGCTTTTTGACAATTGTCGGTACGGCATTTGCCCTGTTTTATCTGGACTGGCGCTTGGCGCTTGTCACACTTATTATTATTCCGCTCATTGTATTTGTGACGAAACAGATTATTAAACGAAGCAGTGTGAACTATAAAGCGCGCCAACGTGATCTAGGAAACTTAAACGGCTATATTGAGGAAACGATCTCGAATGCGGATATTATTACGCTTTTCGGGAAAGAAAGCTCGACAGTGGCGGAATTCAAAGAAGCAAATGAAAGATTGCGTGGTTCCGCGATGCGGGCGGATATTATTTCCGGCTTCATGGGGCCGATCAATAACTTCATGAACAATCTAGGTTTAAGTTTGGTCATCGGTGCAGGCGCGGTAATGGCTGTGACGAGCGGTCTAACGATTGGAGTCATTGCATCATTTGTTACGTATACGCGCCAATTTTTCCGACCGATCAACCAGCTTTCAAACTTGCTGAACACATTCCAATCCGCTATTGCAGGGTCCGAGCGTGTATTTGAAGTATTGGATGAAGCGACAGAAGCGGCGGATATCGAAAATGCCAAAACGAAAAATCGATTTAACGGGGATGTAGCGTTTGACAATGTGGAATTCGCCTATGAAGCCGGAAAGCCTGTGCTGCATGGAATTGATTTTAAAGCAAAAGCTGGGGAAACAATTGCCATTGTTGGTCCGACCGGTTCAGGGAAGACGACGATCATTCAGCTATTAACGCGATTTTACGATGCAACAGGGGGCCGTATTTTATTGGATGGAGAGCCGATCGAACATTATAAAATGGCTAATGTGCGGGATCATGTCGGTGTCGTACTGCAGGATACGTACTTATTTTCCGGGACGGTACGGGAAAATATCCGTTTCGGTAAGCTGAATGCCACGGACGAGGAAATTGAGCAAGCGGCGAAAATCGCATATGCCCACAATTTCATCAAGTATTTGCCGGAGCAGTACGATACGGTGCTATCAAGCGGAGGTCTGAATTTAAGTCAAGGGCAGCGTCAGCTTATCGCCATAGCCCGGGCGATTTTGGAAGATCCCGATATTCTGATATTGGATGAAGCGACATCGAGTGTAGATACGATGACGGAAGTCCATATTCAAAAAGGCTTGAATAATTTGATGAAGGGCCGTACAAGCTTTGTTATTGCACATCGTTTGAAAACAATTGAAAAGGCAGATCAAATTCTCGTAATTAAAGATGGACGAATATTGGAACAAGGCAATCATCATTCACTAATGAACGCGCAAGGATTTTATGCAACATTGCAGCGCCAGCTCATGGCCTGATTGATCGAGTGAATAAACGACCGCCCTTTTGCGTATAGTAGGCAAAAAGGGCGGTGTTTTTTTGAGGCGTTGGCTTGCACTTATATTCGTTATTTTTTGTTCGATGCTCGTTGTTGTATATGAAACGAATGCTTCCGACCGGCGATTTTTTTTGCCAGAGCCATTAGGCGGGTTGAAAATTGTATTGGATGCTGGTCATGGAGGGCTTGATGGTGGTGCTTCAAATGGAAATGTAATTGAAAAAGAGATTACACTAGCGATTACAAAAAAGGTAGAGCGTCAACTAACACGCTTAGGTGCGGAAGTCATTTTAACGCGTTCAACAGATGGCGATGTATTGAGTGAACATGCGCCGAGCGAGAAGTTTCCGACAAACCGTGAGCGTAAAAAGCAGGACATCTTTTTGCGCGAGGCATTAGTGGAAACACATAAGCCGGATCTATTTATTACGATTCATGCAAATGCGATTCCGAACAGTAAATGGAGAGGTGCGCAAATATTTTATCATCACGATGGGCACCCGAACAGTGAAGCGCTTGCACATGCAATCCAAAACTCGATTCGGGATACGATGGAAAACACAGATCGCGAAGCATTATCGATCAAAAATGTCTATTTGCTGAAAAAGGTGGAAGCACCGGCAGTTTTAGTGGAAACGGGCTTTATCAGTAATGAAGAAGAACGGAAACTACTCGCTTCCGAAAGCTATCAGGAGAAAATGGCATTTGCGATTGCGCGAGGCATTGAAAATTATATTCACGTGAAATTTGACTAGGCACATGTAATAGCAATACGAAACGATTATGATATACTAACAATGGATATTTCATTCAGGGGAGTGTTTGATGTGTTAAATGAGCAACAAGTTCGAGAACTATTAGGCGAATTACAAGATCCGTTTTTACATAAATCATTGGCAGAAACAAAAGGTGTAACAAACGTTTCGATTAAAGCAGAAAAAGAGCATGTCAGTGTTCGTATTGCCATTGCAAAAATAAACACGCCAGAACAAATGGCGCTTCAAATGAAAATTGTGGAAGTACTGAAGGAAAATGGCGCAGCTTCGGTGGGGATTCGATTTGAAGAATTGCCGCAAGAAGTTTTGCAGTCTTTCCGTGGACAAGCAACAGAATCAGAAGCGCAAGATATTTTATCGCCGTTATCAAGCGTGCAATTTATCTCGATCGCTTCTGGTAAAGGCGGGGTCGGTAAATCGACGGTATCCGTGAATATGGCAGTTGCATTAGCCCGTCTAGGCAAAAAAGTAGGGTTGATCGATGCTGATATTTATGGCTTCTCTGTACCGGACATGATGGGAGTAACCGAAATGCCGGTCGTAAAAGAGGACCGTATTTATCCGGTAGAGCGTCTCGGCGTAAAAGTCATTTCAATGGGCTTCTTCGTGGAAAACAATGCGCCGATCGTATGGCGTGGGCCAATGCTTGGCAAAGTTCTGGATCAGTTTTTCCGCGATGTAGAGTGGGGCGATTTAGATTACCTACTATTGGATTTACCGCCAGGCACAGGAGACGTTGCGCTTGATATACATCAAATGCTGCCGTCTTCAAAGGAAATTGTTGTCACAACACCACACCCGACAGCGGCATTCGTAGCAGCTCGCGCAGGTGCGATGGCGCTGCAAACAAATCATGACATTTTAGGCGTTATCGAAAACATGGCTTGGTATGAAAGCAAAACCGGCGAAAAAGAATTTGTATTCGGCCAAGGCGGCGGTCCAAAACTGGCTGAGGAATTACGCACAAAATTACTCGGTCAAATTCCATTAGGCCAGCCAGATTGGACAGACGAAGACTTCGCACCATCTATTTACGCAGAGAATCATCCAACAGGTCAAATTTACTTGCAAATCGCAGAGGAAATTATTTCGGCGTTAAATAAATAAGCATATATACTTTCAACCAGTTGCCAAAAATATGGCGACTGGTTGTTTTATTGTGAGCCACCGCCGTCTTGTCCACCGCCGCCGCTTTCCTTCTTGGAACCAGATTCAGATCCGGAACCGGACTGGCTTTCAGACGAAGCTTCACCACTCTTTTTAATAAGCTCCTGCCATTTTGACTGCAAAAGCGGGTTTTCGATCGTTTCCATTACAACCTTTTCAAGTTCTTTCCGCATTGTTGCCCCTTTTAAAATGGACTCAAGCTGTTTTTGCATATCAGGCTGACCAAAAAACGATATTAAATCTTCTTGATACGAGGCATCGTTCAATAAGCTTTTCATCAAATCCTTTTGTTGATCCTGCATGCTTTTCGCGAATGTTTCCTTGAATTTGGGATCTTCGAATGTTTTGACCCAAAAGTCCATCGCTTCTTTGGAAAGCATCGTTTCCTCGGTAGCTTTTTTGACTTCTTCTGTATCTAAAATAAGTAACTCCCGAAAGCTCTTATCTTCAAACAATTGTCGGATTGCCTTTTTTCCGTCTTCTGTTTGTATAGCATCAACCATGATTTTCTTTACTTCATCATAGGAAAGTGTCGTTGATTTAGAGTCATTACAACCAGCAATTAGAATGATTGAAAAGGCAAGGATTAATAAACGTTTCACTTTTTCTTCAGTCCTTTCTTCACTTGAGCACTTTCATTTATTGTTCACAATTTTACAAAATATATGTAACAACTTTGGGTAGAGGTCGCTTTTTCCAAACCAAGTTGATAAAATATACAAGTATATTAAAAAATGGAGGAATATGTTCGTGACGATACGAAACTGGGTTAAATTTGCTTTTTGGGCATTATTAATTGGCGGTTTAGTTAATGCAGTTGCCTCGTTAATTATTCGTTGGGACTTTTACCAGCCATACTTAACGAACGGAGAGATTTCAGAGTTTTTAGCAGCGGTTATTTGGAATATCGTACTAGGGATGACAATGAGCGTCATGGCCCAAGCCGGATTTTTCGCATATTTAACGTTACATCAAGTTGGTGTAAATATATTTAGAACATTGACACTTTGGAATTGGATACAAGTTTTATTGATTATTATTGTTCTTGTGGATATTGTCATTTTCCGATTTGCACCAGACGCCGATACAGCAGGGGATTGGCTGATGTATGGTTTCTTGCTGGCCGTGCTAGTCGGTGCTGCGATATTGACGGCGATAAAGAAAATAAAAATGACGCAAAAGCCGCATGTTTTAATTTCGACGCTATTCTTTATGATTGTCGTCACTTCATTGGAATGGCTTATCGCTTTAATGGGGCGCCAGGATAATATCGATATATATGTAGCACTATTATTATTCCCATTAGTGGCGGTCAATGCATACCAAATTTTGATGTTGCCAAAATACAATGCACAATCCGAAGCAGATCGAAAAAAATTGGAAGAGCGTCGCAAAGCAAGAAAAGAAGCGGCAAAAACAGCGAAGGCATGAAGAACAAAGGGCGATCACAAAAGTTAAAACTTTTGCGGGCGCCCTTTGTTTTCTATTTCAAATAGTAGATTCGCATCTTTTAAGGGAAACGCTTCGTCGAAATTTCATAGCCGAATATATTTTGCTCAATAGAAACAAAACTATGCTCGCTTATAAATTGATTAATGTCTTCGAAGGAAATCGCCTCATTCCGGTGCAGAGGAATACTTACAAACGCGCCTTCGGAAATTTTCTTTTCTTCCATAGGGTAGGAATGTGTAGGAGCGATTAAGTTAATGCCGAGCTGGTGTAAATTACTTTGCATGGATGCGTCCATTTTATAATCGGCTGTCGCAAACCAAAGCGGCTTTTTGTAAAATGTTTTCTCATAAATAGCAAGCTGCTTTTTTAAAAGACCTTCATCTTCATACTGATCACTCGGCGAACCAAGCAATCCGACCCGTACATTTTTTTCTATTAATAATTTTACTAAATCCGGACTGCGCAATAGCCAATCACTGTCAGCCAAAAAAAGTGGATATGGTTCACGGAGATTTGTAATCCAATCACTAAAACCTTCATGTGAATAGCTAAGCTCGACGATTAAGCTTTTTCCGAATTGTCCTTTTGTAATGATCGCTGGAGTTTCGGTTAGTTGAAATACAGGTGAAACAATACTTTTTTCATCAAAAAAAATGAATACCAAAAATAAGCATAAAATTAGTGATACCAACGTTTTGAACATGCATTAATACCCACTTTCTAATAGATTTAAACATGATTCTATAAAAAACTTATGAAAAAGTGTTGACGGATATAACAAGGGGGTGTTACTATAAGTGAGTCGCCAAGAGATGACGCGATAAACGAAACAACATGAACCTTGAAAACTGAACAAGCAACGTTAATGAAACAAGCTTCTTAAATGAAGCAAACAATAGATTTCAGCTTTT